>LJUH01000016.1 GCA_001303765.1 Chlamydiae bacterium SM23_39 | reverse complement strand
TTTCAGGTAAAGAGGTTAATTGATTATTTGAAAGAAATAATGTATTTAAATTTTGTAGTTTCCCGAAGCTTTCAGGTAAAGAGGTTAATTGATTATTTGAAAGATTTAATGTTTTCAAGTTTTTAAAATAATAGATCTCTTGAGGTAGCTCACTTAAATTTAAATTTCTTAAATCCAGACAAGAATAAGAGTTAATGGTTTCTTCATTTTCCTTCGATGTTAGCCAAGTTCTTATTTGTTGGGGATTATTAATATCAGGTAAATTAGAGTCTTCTTCTCTCAACTTTTTCCAAACTGTTACAAGAGGATCATCAGACATTTTCTTTTTTGTTGTTTTTATTAAAAAAGTAGGGATAGTGATGGCTATCGAAAAAGTTCCTAGCATAGAAGGAATCAATACCTTAAGAGATTTTGAAGAGATTATTAGTTTACCAAATTTTCCAAATACCTGAATAACTCTTTTAGGATATTTAAAGAGTAAAATTGCTGAAAGAGTAGCAGCTATTAAAGAAAATATTGCTGTAATTATTAATATAATTTTTGCTGTTATGACAATAGGAGATCGAAATTTTTCTATATTGGTAATTGCATTAGGATCATTTTGAACAATACTCATTTGCTATATTATATCAAAAAGTCACTTTTTGTAGTTAATTTTTTTTTATATAAAAAGCTAATGGTAAAAAAATATTTTTAAAAGTTTTTTCTTTTTTAAAAAAATTTTTTGGTTGTTAATAAAATAAATTGTTGTAACAAAAGTGCAAGTTTATAAAGTTTTTATATCCAGTTATGTTGATGATCTATTCGGGATGAAATAGTTTTATTTATAGATTAAAAATTTTTAAAAAAATGTTTTTATAATAAATTTTATTCTTTTTTTAAAATACTGTTGAACTCCACCGCGGTAAAGTTAAGAAGGGTATCATAATCGACATTTTTAGAATCTTTTGATGTTTTATCATAATCTTTAGGAATATTGTTATTTTCTTCAGAAGCTTTTTGTGAAATATCTATATTAAAAGGTATTTCTTGGTAGATAGATTTTTCTTTATTTATTGATTTTTCTAGTGTTTGTAATCTTTTTATTAACACTTCTATAGGTATCTTGTTTTTACTTTTTATGATTTTAAAAAGAATAGTTTCTAAAAAATTTTTTTTAGATATGTGTTTTTTCAATTTTTCTAATGAATATATTAACATTTCTAAAATAGTTATAATTTGTTCAGATGAATATTTTGATGCATTTTCTTTATATTTTGATAAAATATGTTCCGATATAAACAATAGATGCTTATTTAATTTAATAAGAAACATTTTTCTAAAATGTTCTATTAGCTCTTCTAAAAAAAATGAAAAATCCTTTCCAGTTTTATATAACTCATCAGTAAGAGAAAAAACATATGAGATGTTTTGAGAATGTATAGCTTTATCTAATTCAAAAAAAAGATCTTGAGGAATTAATCCAAATATTTCATTTGCAGTTTCTTCTTTTATATCTCCATCAGTATAACATAATAATTGGTCTAACATAGATTCAGCATCTCTTAAACTGCCTTCTGCATAATGAGCAATTATATTTAATGTTTCTTTTGATACATTTCTTTTTTGATCCTCTGTAATTTTTGTAATTTTTTCTACGATAAGATCAATGGGGATTCGGTTTAAATCGAAACGTTGACACCTACTGATAATAGTTGGAAGTACTTTATGAGGTTCAGTTGTAGCGAAAAAAAATTTTACAGTAGAAGGAGGTTCTTCTAAAGTTTTTAAAAGAGCATTAAAAGCTTCTTTAGTAAGCATGTGCACTTCATCGATGATATATATTTTATACTTTCCATTACTTGGAGCATATCCTATCGTTTCATTTATTTGACGAATATCATCTATTCCTCTGTTAGAAGCTCCATCTATTTCTATTACATCTAGAGATGAAGAGTTTATTATTTCTAGACATAAAGAACATTCATTACATGGTTCTGAATTTTTCAGATTGTTACAGATAAGAGCTTTTGCTAAGATTCGCATAATTGAAGTTTTTCCAGTACCTTTAGCTCCAGAAAATAGATATGCTTGAGAAGTTTTATTAAATTTAATAGAGTTTTTTAAAGTTGTAATTATAGTTTTCTGTCCTACTACTTCATTAAAGGTTTGAGGTCTATATTTTCTTGCAAAAATTTGATATCTTTCTTTCATAATATTATTTTAAAACATTTTTTTTTGTAGTCTATTAAAATATTTATTTAACCAGAATTTGTAGAAAATTTGTATATTAGATAATATTAAAATAGGTAGAAATAATGACCAATTTAGAGTTTTTGAAAAAGGGTGATTTTAAATGGAAGTTTTTTATAGGAATTATATTTTTTATTGCACTCTTTTTGTTTTTTTATTTTAAGGAGGTGGAGGTAGAGACATTAGAGTTAAATACTATTTCTGATAAATATATTGTTACTAAAATAGATTTTGAATTTCCGGATGAAGAGGGAATGATAATATCTAAACAGGATCTTCTTAAAAATATTGGAGAGATATATAAAATAGATGAAGAGATTTTAAGACAGGTTCATTATGATTTTTTGAATGAGATATCATCAACAGAAAAATTAAGAGATGATTTAGAAAATATATATAAAACAGCTGATGTTTTAAAAGGTATTTTAAGAAGATTGCGTTTTGTAGATGAAAATACTAAAAATATAATGGAGAAATATAAAATACCAAATAATAATTATTTGGTATTTTTTGATGATTCAAAAGATTATCCTTATTTACCAAAAGGATATTTTAAAAAAGATATTTTTAAAAAAAAATTAAAAGAGGAACTTTTTCAAGTTAATGAAGATATTTTTAATTTGATTATAGGGTATTTTAATAGTAAGTCTTTTTTATTATCTAAAGATGTTAAAGAGAGTAAAATAATTCAAGAAGATATTTCCAAAACTATTCCACAAAAATACACACATATTGCTAAAGGTACTAAGATAATAGGATATGGAGAAAAAGTTACAGATAAACATGTAAAGATGGTATCGATTATGAAAGAGGTCATTGAAAAGAAAAAATTCTCTCCATTTTTTATTTTTGGTAATATTCTTTTATCCTTTATTTTTGTTTGTTTAAGTTATTTTTATTTAAAAAGAGAACATAAGGATATTTTAAAATCTTTACAAAAACTTTCGCTTTTAGTCTGTATTTTTATTTTAACTTTAGCTTTTGCAAAGATTGTTGAATTTTTAATTTTGCAAAATTCAGTGAATTTTTTATCTGTAAGATATCCTATTATTGTTCCTTTTGCATCTATATTGTTATTGATGCTTTTTAATTCGAGGATAGCTTTATATGGTACATCTTTTTTAACTATTATTTTAACTGTTTTTTTAGCTGTTGATCATAACCATTTTTTGCTTCTTAACATAGGAGCATCTATTGCAATTATTGTAACAACTAAATCACTAAGAAAGAGAAAAGAGGTTTTTGAGGTTTGTTTTATCTCTTTGATTTGGGCTATATCAATAATTTTAGTATTTAATCTTTTTGATTTTTATTCTTTTTCTTATTTTCTAAAAGATGTTTTAAAAAGTTCTATTTTTATGATCATCATAGCTATTTTGGTTGTAGGTATATTACCTCTTTTAGAGTCTTTATTTAATGTTATGACTGACATAACACTAATGGAATATATGGATCCAAATAATGAACTTTTAAAAAAATTAACTTTAGAAATGCCTGGAACATACCAACATTCTTTGGTTTTGGGTAATTTAGCCGAAGTAACCGCACAGGCAATAGGAGCCAATGGTCTTCTTTGCAGGGTAGCTACTTTATATCATGATATTGGAAAGTTGAATAATGCTAATTTTTTTACTGAAAATCAACAACAGGGAGTTAATATTCACCAACTATTAACTCCAATAGAATCAGCTCAAGTTATTATTTCTCATGTAAAAGATGGTGTTATTCTTGCTAAAAAATATAAATTACCTCAATCTTTTATAGATATTATCGAACAGCATCATGGAACAACTCTTGTATATTATTTTTATGCAAAAGAATTAGAACTTCATGGAGGGGATAAATCGAAAGTAGATATAAATAAATTTCGTTATCCTGGGCCAAAACCTCAATCTAAAGAAGCTGCAATCATTATGATTGCTGATGGAATAGAAGCAATATCTAGATTAGAAAAAGGATTTACAAAACAATCTTTAATGAAGAAAATTGAGGAAGTTATTAAAGATAAGATAGATGATAATCAATTTGATGAGTGTGATTTAACATTTAAGGAATTAAAAGAGATAAAAGATGTTTTATTACATACTTTGATAGCTACTCGCCATGTAAGAATAGAATATCCTGAAAAAAAAGATTAAAAAAAGACTTTTATAGCTTTAAAGATAGAATCTATCCTTTCATCACATAGTTTTATGCCTTCTTCAATATTTGAAAAATTGATTTCTGATGCTCCTATATATATTTTTATTTTAGGTTCTGTACCAGATGGACGGATAACTATTTTTGTGTTATCCGTTAACCAGTATCTTAAGACATTTGAATAGGGCAATTTTAAAAAAGTCTTTTTATTTGTTTTTATATTTAACTTGCTTTTTGTTAAATAATCTTCGACTATTAAAATTTCATAATTAGCAATTTTTTTTAAAGAACTTTTCCTAAGAGTATTCATGATATTTTCCATTTTATCTTTATCGGATTCGTAAGATAGATTAAATAATTTTTCTCTAAATATTCCATGTTCTTTATATAGATCATAAAGAAGATCTAAAAGAGTTTTATTATTTTTTTTAGCAAGTAAAGACATTTCTGCTATTACACAAGAGGTGCTTATTCCATCCTTATCTCTTAAAAAATCTTCCATTAAATAACCGAAAGATTCTTCTGCACCAAAAATAAATTTATAGGTTTTTTCTTTTTTCCAAAGATTTATTTTTTCTGCTATATATTTAAACCCTGTTAGAACATCAAAAGATTTTTTTTTATATTTTTTTACTATTTTACTAAATAGCTCCGTTGTAACTATTGTTTTAATAAAAGCTGCATTTTTAACCATTTTTTTAGAAGAAGTTAAATATTTACATAGATGGTCCAATATTAGGCAAGCTAATTGATTTCCTGATAAGATGACAGGTGTATTATTTTTATTTATAACAACAGCTACTCTATCTGCGTCTGGATCTGTAGTTATAAAAATATCTGCATCTTTTTCTAAAAGATATTTTATTCCTAATTCTAAAGTTTTTGGGTCTTCTGGATTAGGAGATTGTGCATAGGGGAAATTGCCATCTAAAGAACTCTGTTCTTTAACGATATATAAGTTGGAAAATCCCCAATCTTTAAAAGCTGTTTTTATTAATGGAAGACCTGTTCCATGAAGGTTAGAATAGATAATCTTTAAATCTTTTCCTTTTTTTAGAATTTGGGGATAATGTTTTAAAGAAGAGATTTTTTTTATATATTTTTTGTCTATTTCTTGATCTAAAAATTTGATGAGAGGATCATTAATCTTAGCAGTTTTTATTGAAGATAGATCTTCTATTTTATCTACCTCTTTTATTATGTTTTTATCATGAGGGGGTACTGTCTGTCCTCCATCCTTCCAGTATACTTTAAAGCCATTATATTCTTTTGGATTATGAGAAGCTGTTATCATAACAGCAGAAATACAATTTTTTAATCTACAACCAAAAGATACTAATGGTGTTGGATGGGGTGTTTTAAAAATATATACTTTGATTTTATTATTAGCTAAAACTTTAGCTGTCTCTTCTGCAAAATTTTTAGAATTATTTCTAGTATCGAATCCTATAAGTACTGAAGGGCTTTTTGTTTTTTGTGATTTTATATAGTTTGCTAATCCTAATGCCATTCCTCTTATTGTATATTTATTTAATCTGTTTGTTCCTATACCCATTTTTTCTCTTGCACCACCCGTTCCGAAAGATAGTTTTTTACAAAAAGCATTTTTTATATAATTGGGATCTTTTTTTATAAGATTTTTAATCTCTTTTTTTATAGCTGGTTCGAAATTTTCGTTTAACCATGCAAGTATATTTTTTTGAGTATTTTTATCGAATTTTGATAGGTCTAAATCCATGATTATCCTTTTTCCATAAAATATTTTTTTTTTTTGAAAAAAGCAAGAAAGTTTATTTTTTATTGGATTGTATAATTATCAATACTTATTATACTTGTAATAAAAATAAATATTTATTTAAATTTTCTAAAAAGGCTTTAGGAAATTGATTATTAAAAGATAGAGGGATTATATTTGTCCATAATTTGAGGGGATTTTTGTTTCTAAGGGTTTATATTTTTCTTCTAAATCATCTACTGAAGGAGAATGCCAATATATTGAAGATAGTTGGTATTTATTGTTTAAGAAAATTAAATTATTTTTAAGATTGATTTGTGTCTCTTTATTTTTTTGTAAGGATAGTGTTTTTTTGTGTGTGTTTAGTGCTGTTCTAATTTTTACTATAAAAAATTGCTGTATTAGTGCTATGTTTTTTTGTGCAAATTCTAAATCTAAATTTTCTGACAACTTTTTATTGAATTTTTGTGAATCAATTTCTTCATTTAAATCATACTTGTTAAATAATGATATCGAAGCATTCCATGAATCATCAATGTTTTGAGAAAGATCATCTTTTTGAAAATCTTCCATCTTTTTTATTATTTTTTGTATATCGCTATTTTTTCTATTAATAGTTACACTATATTTAATTACAGCTATTGTAAATAGAGATGTTGAAGATATTCCTAAGATGGTAGTAGTTGTTAATATTATAGGATAGATTGAAATAGATTTAGAAAATAACATTAAATGAGTTATATTTTTTGCTTTTAAAATAGGTATTAAAGCGAGCGGAGAAGCAGATAAAATTAATGAAAAAGGAAGAAAAATAGCCCCTGCTATAATAATAGATTTAATTTTTTTTTGAGTAGGATAAAGACTTCGTTTAAGTATATTTATTTTATTAGAACTGTTTTCCTTGAGCTCTTCAACACAATCTTTTAAACGAAAATCTTTAAATTCTTTTAAATAAAAACTACCATGAACAGACATATTATTATTTTATCAAAAATAATAATAAAAAGCACTATTTTTAGGTTATTTCTAAAAAATATTTTATCTGTTTTAAAGATATTTTTTTAATCTCTTCTTTAGAATACAATTTAGATTTTTCTAATGCCCCTGGACAATTTTTTAAAATATTTTCTTTCCATGCTTTTTTTGAGGTTAAATTCTGTGGCCAAAAAGGGTAAGTTTTACATTGTAAAGGTCGTATTTTATATATTTTGCATTTTTTATTTTCTAAAAAAATGCAATCATAAGAAGGTTTTTTTTCTTTTAAGGAGATCAAATTTTTTACCTTTATTGTATATTTTTTTAAAAAAGAATTTTTGGAAATTTTTAAAAAATTTGAAATTTTCAGAATCTCTTTTTGAGATAACCATACAAATCCAGGAGCTCCTGTACAACATTTTCCGCAGGAGGTACATTTAAAATAGAGACCATCTTTGTACCAATAATCTTTCATAGTTATAACATAAATATTTCAGATATGCTTTTTTTCCATTTATTTGTTTTTTTCTCCCAATCATATATGGAGATATTTACTCTGTTTTCATTAAATTCTAATAGGTTCCATTTTCCTAAGTTGTTATGAGCAGTGCTGCCACTATCCAAAATAATAGGCAGATTTTTTTTTCTAAGATCAGTAATTTTATGTTTATGTGTATGTCCATGTAAAAAGAGCTTTATATTTGTATGTTTTTTTATTATCGCCTCTAATTTTTTTGCTCTTTTTAAAGATTTTAAAGTACCCTCTGAAGCTATCAAAGGAAAATGATTTACTAAAATTATATTTTCATCGGAAGGAATTCTTTTTAGAAGAGAGATAAGATTTTTTTCTAAGATTTCAGAAAAAAGGCCTCTAGAAGATAAGAGGTGGGTAGCTAAAGCTGTATCTAATCCTACATACCACCATCTGTTTTTTAAAAGGTGAGCTTCTATTTTATCCTTTTTTAAACAAAATATTTTTTCTATCTCATTTTTTCCTTTTTTGTTTTCAAAATATTTATAAAAAGTTTTATTTTTATGAGCTGTTTTTGTGTAGTGATCATGATTTCCAGGGATAAAAAATATTTTAGAAGTTTTTTCCATCTCTTGAAATAATTGTTGAGCTATTTCAAACTCTTTTTTAAAAGAGGTACAAGTTATATCTCCAGAGACTATTATGTAATCTATATTTTCTTTTTTAAAAATTTCTGATAATAATAATAGTTGTTGAATTTTAAATATTTTTTTTCTTAATAATAAAAGATTTACATTTCCTATCCACCTTTTTGAGAAAAATTGAGAAAGGGAAAGAGAGATTTTAGAGATATGCAAATCAGAAATATGTGCAATCTTCCACATTTTTATATTTTAATTGTTTTTTAAAAAAAAGAAAAGGTTAAATGTTTACGTTATATTTGTTTTCTCTAATTCTAGGAATCCTTTTTTTCATTTTTTTGTTTTTTTCAGTAGGAGTATCAGGAGAATGGATTAATTCTTTTTTTTCTTTTTTTTGTTTTTCTTTTCTTTGTTTCCTTCGCTGTTTTTTTGAAGACTCTTTCCTATATTTTTTTAAAGGGGTATCCTCTTTGGGATTTTCCTCTTTTTCAAATTTTTTTATGAATTTAACCATATGGCTAGGAATATCCTTCATAACGTCTCTTTTTAATTTGATTTTATTATAAAATGCAATTTTGTTTCAAATAAAAGCTTGTAAGTTTATTTGTCTTTATTTAAGAAACTGAAGATTAATTAAATAAAAATTGTTTTTTTTTATTTATATAAAAACCGATGTATTATTATCTTAAAAGGTGTTTAATATAAGTTAATGATTATTAAACTCTTAAATTTATAAAAAATATTTTCACATGCCTAAAAAACAAGGTTAGTCTTGAATTCGATTGAAGTATATTTACCTAAAAATCAGCCTATTATGACTTAAAAAAGAGAAATTTTAAGAGATTGTTTTAAAATTGGTTTGGGAATAATAAAATGAACTAATTAAATCCTTAACAATATTATCAACTTTCGAAAAAGAAGGATTTTAGGTGGCACTCAGATTCGAACTGAGGAATGGGAGCTTTGCAGGCTCCTGCCTTACCACTTGGCTATGCCACCTTTTTTATAAATGAGATATTATTCTATTTTTAAAAATGGGTCAAATTTTTTTGTTAATTTTAGCTTTTAAGAAAAAGAATGTTTTTTATTAAAAATCAAACTCTTTTTTATATTCTGTACTAGAAAGAGGGGTTTTATCAAATTTTTCAAATGTAAAGAATGGTTCTGTAGCACTATCTCTATATTTGTGTCCAAGTTTATCAATAAAGAAGTTTGTGAAGCTATTTATATCCTCGAACCTTACAAAAAAAGCTTTACCGTTAAATGTTCTATGAGAATCTGCAAATTCAATTGAAATTTTATTGTCCGCATTCTTTGATATACTAAAAGCATAGGAATAACCATCTTTAGTTGAACCTTTTCCTGTTGTTAGGATTCCAGAAATTTTAGTATTTTTTAAACTTTTTTCTACCATTTTTTCTAAGGCAGCATTTAGGCATTCTTTAATAGTTGTTTTATCTTCTAATGGTTGCGGATTTATGCGGGCTTTAAAAATATTTTTTTCTTTTGTTATAAATAATCCTACCTGAGATAAATCATAATGATAAATTATAAAATTATCGAAAGAAAATTTATCTTCTTTTGTAATTTCTTCAGCAGATAAAGGGGAACCATATGAAAATTTTTCATGTGATTTTGAAAGATTTTCATATTCATTTATAAGTTTTTGATAATAAGTCTCTTTGGGTGGCTTCTTTATTTTATTACATATACTTTTATGAGTTTTAAAATCGACATCTTTTTTCTTATCTTCGGTTAAAAGATTTTGATATTTATTTTTTTCTTCATTTAATTTTTTTAATTTTTCATTAAGTTGTTTAGATAGCCTATCTTTTTTATCATTTATTATTTCTGTATATTTTTTTTCTCCTACTTCTAAGCAATGATCAATATTAATATCATCAGGTTTTTGTATATTTTTATGTAACATTAGTGTTAACATTACTGCAGCAATTACTGTACAAGCATTAAGCTTTTGACTTCTTTTGCCTTCTATAAATAAAGAACTTCCTTCTATTTTCCTTTTTTCTTGTAGAGATAAAGGTGAATTGTTTTGAAGTATTTTTTGAGAAAAAGTAGTTCTACTGGATGGTTTATTTATAATGTCATGGAAAAACATTGTTAATTCTTCAAAACTCTTGTTATCTAGATTGAGAGAAGATATTTCTTTAAATTCTGATTTATTTGAAGATTTTTTAGAGATTTTATGTTCTGCATATTCAATCCTTATTGTTTCGTCTTTAGAAGGCAAAATCTTATGTTTTTTATGAAATTCTAAGGTTTTAAGTGCTAGTTCATTAACTTTTTTTTCGCTTAAATTATTTATAGAATTATCATTTTTATCGAATAGAACAATTTTATAATTTATTCCCTCGAATTTTATCGTAGTTGATAAGTTTTTTGATTGAGATTCTATCATATTATGATTATACTATTATTTTTATTTTATTTCAATAAATGAATGCTAGAACTTTATGAATAAGACCTTTAACATTAAAGATTTAGAGAGGTTTATAGATAATAAGTTTTTAGAAGTTCAAGTAGACAGTCGAAAGATAAAAAAAAATGGACTTTTTTTTGCAATTTCTGGGAAAAAAAATGATGGACATAATTTTTTACGAGAGGTCGAAAAAAGAGAAGCCTTTGGAGTTGTGGTTAAGAGGGGGGCAAAGATTAAAGATGTTAATATTAAATTATTTATAGTGGATGATGTTTTAAAAAGTTTGCAATATTTAGCAAAAAGAAAAATTCAAAGAGAAAAAGGTAAAAAGATAGGAATAACAGGATCTGTAGGTAAGACAACAACGAAAGAATTTTTGTATTCCTTTTTAAATGGAAATTTTAGAGTTGAAAAGAGTAAAAAAAATCAAAACTCTCAAATTGGATTACCCATCTCTATTTTAAATATGGAAAAAGATAAAGAGATAATAATTTTAGAGATGGGAATGAGTAAGAAAGGAGAGATGAAGAGGTTAAGAGAGATTATAAATCCCGATATTGCTATTATAACAAAAGTTGGGTTAGTTCATAGTGAAAATTTTGAGAATTTTTTTGAAATAATAAAAGAGAAAAGTAGTATTTTTTCTAAAAATACTAAGTTAAAAATTATTAATTTTGAGCTTTTAAAATACAAAGAATTTTTTAATAAGGATTTTTTTACTTTTTCTATAAAAAATCCTGAAGCGGATTTTTTTTTAGAAAAAAAGAAAAATTTCATTATTATCCATGAAAATCTTTTCAAAGAAAAAAGTATTTTTAATAAAAATAGTTTTTTAAAAATATATGCAGACCATCTATTAGAAAATTTTTTAGCTTCTTATATGATTAGTAGAATGGTTGGATTAAAAAAAATTGATATAGAAAAAAGATTAAAATATTTAGCTCCATATGAGATGAGATTTGAAAGAATAGAAAAAGATGGAATTACATATCTTTTGGATTGTTATAATGCAAATGTTCTATCCACTATAGCAGCATTAAAAAATCTTCCCTCTTGTGAAGGCAAAAAGATAGCAGTATTAGGAGAGATGAAAGAGTTAGGTAAATTTTCAAAAGATTGTCACAAAATAATTGGTAAAGAAGCTAATAAATATATCGATCTCCTTATTTGTTTAGGAGAGGAATGCAGATATATGATTAATAGTTTTAAAAAAAAGAAAAAATTATTTTTAAATTTAAAAGAGTTGGCTTTATATTTAAAAAAGAATATTTCAGAAAAAGATCTTGTTTTGATAAAAGGATCTAGAGCTTTAAAAATGGAAAAAATTTTAAAAATAGTTTTATGTTGATTTTATTAATAAAATACTTAGAAAATTTTAATATAAAGATACCTCAAGTTTTTTTGTATACTTCTACAAGGATGATTTTAGCATCTATTAGCTCTATTATAATAACTTTTTTTGTAGCTCCCTTTTTTATTAAAAAATTATATGAATTAAAAATAGGAGAAAAGATTAGATCTAAAAAAGAATGTCCTTTACTTTTTCAGTTGCATAAAAAAAAAGAAAATACTCCTACCATGGGAGGTGTTTTAATACTTTTTTCTATTTTGTTTTCTCTTTTTCTATGGATGGATTTAAGAAATATCTTTACTATCATTTTATTTATAACAACTATTTTTCTAGGAGCCTTAGGAGGGATAGATGATTATTTAAAGTTGAAGTATAAAAATAAGAAAGGAATAAAACCTAAATTAAAGTTTTTTTTTCAGTTTATTTTTTCTTTTTTTATAGCTTCTTATTTACTGTTTTTTTCAGATAGCTCTTTTCAAAAAAAAGACAAAAAATTTTTTCCTATAATAAAAGAAAAGATAGAAAAAAAGAAAATGAAAACTTTAAATGTAAAAGAATATTTCTCTAGGATTTATATCCCTTTTTATAAAAAACCTTTAGTTTGTTTAAAAGGAGTTTCTTCTCTGCTTCTTATATTATTTATCATGTTTGTTATTGTGGGCTCTTCAAATGCAGTTAATCTAACAGATGGATTAGATGGACTAGCTATAGGTTGTATAGCAATGGTTGCTGCTGTCTTATCTCTTTTTGCTTTTTTATCTAATAACATAGAGATTTCTAAGTATTTAAATATGGTGTATGTGGAGGGAAGTGGAGAGATAGCTGTTTATTTGAGTTCTTTGATAGGAGCCTCTTTAGGATTTTTATGGTATAATGGTTATCCAGCTCAAATATTCATGGGAGATATAGGCTCACTATCATTAGGAGGAGTTTTAGGAGTAATAGCGGTTCTTTTAAGAAGAGAGCTGCTTTTAGCATTGGTTGGAGGAGTTTTTGTTGTTGAAGCTTTTTCAGTTATTTTACAAGTTTTATCTTACAAATTTAGAGGTAGAAAAAGAATATTTTTATGCGCTCCTTTACACCACCATTTTGAATATAAGGGGTGGGCAGAACCAAAAGTAGTTTTAAGATTTTGGATTATTGCTCTTTTTTTTGCAGTTATTGGAATAGCATCTATTAAATTTCAATGAAAAGTTTAATTTTAGGATTTGGAACAAGTGGATGGTCAGCAGCTCTTTTTTTATTGAAAAAGGGATATGAAGTATGGGTTATAGATAAAGATAAAAAAAAAGATAAAAAAAATTTTTTTTTAAAAAAAATTATTTTTTTGAATGAAGATGAAGAGATAGATTTTTCACAATTTAAATTTTTAGTAATCTCTTCTGGTATATCTAAAAAACATCCTATTGTAATAAAAGCGAAGAGAGAAAAAGTTTTAGTTTTAGATGAAGTAGAGCTTGCTTTTTTGTATATAAGAAAAAATATTTGTATTGGTATAACTGGATCTAATGGTAAAACAACTGTTACCTCTTTAATAGAGTTTGTTTTAAATCAAAATAATATTAAAGCAGTAGCTTTAGGGAATATAGGTAAAAGTGTAACTTCTTATCTGTTAGAAAAAAATAAAAAAGAGGTTTTGATAATAGAACTCTCTTCTTTTCAATTATCTAAAATAAGAAAAAAGATTTTAGATATTGCTGTTATTTTGAATATTTCTGAAGATCATATCGATTGGCATGGCTCTTTAAAGGAATATGTAGAATCAAAATTTAATATTCAAAATTGTTTAAAAAAGAATAAAAAGCTTTTTATTTCTCATGATATAAAAAAAAGATATTTTAAATATTTAAATAGAAAATTTAAGGTTTTTGATTACAATAAAAATAATCAAAATGTTGAAGCTGCATATCATGTTTGTAAAGAATTAGGGATAAAAAAAAAGAATTTTTTAAAAGCTTTTGATAAATTTAAGAGTGGAGATCATAGAATAGAATTAGTAAATAAAATATCAGGTATTCTTTTTTATAATGATAGTAAATCTACTAATGCAGCTTCTACTATTTATGCTGTAGAAAAATTAAAAAAGAATATTATTTTAATAGTAGGAGGAGTAGATAAGAATATTTGTTATAAAAAATGGAAAAAAATATTTAAAGGTAAAGTAAAATATATCTTTCTTATTGGAAGATGTGCTAAAAAGATGGAAAAAGAGTTAAAGATTTTTAACCCAGAGGTAACAATATTTTTAAAAAAAGCTGTTAATAAAGCTTTTAAAATAGCGGAAAGAGGAGATAAAATACTTTTATCTCCTGGTTTTGCTAGTTTTGATCAGTTCGATGATTATATTCATCGTGGTAAAGAATTTAAACGTTTGGTAAATATTATTGAAAAGAGGGAGAATGTTCGATGAAGCGTAAAGATGTTATTATAATATCTGCAATAGCTAATGCAGGTATTTTAATTATTTTGTTAATAAGCGCAGTAACTACAAAAGATAGTTATTTAGCTTCCTCCTCATTAGAAGTAGCAAATTCTATTTTAGAAAAAGATGAAAATGGAATGTTGCCAATAGAGGATACAACTTCTATTTTAGAAAAAGAAGAAAAAATTATCCATAAATTACCTAAAATAGAAGAGAGTTTTGTTGAAGTAGTTGTAAAAAAAGGGGATTCATTAGATCAGATAGCAAAGTTTAATTCTATCTCTGTAGAGACTATAAAAAAGATTAATAATTTATCGACCTCTTTTTTAAAAGAGGGTCAAATATTAAAAATACCTAAAATGAAAGAAACCCTCTCCTTAAAAAATGTTCAGGAATATGATTATTATATTATAAAAAAAGGAGATAATCCTTGGACTATTGCTTTAAAACATAAGATTAAATTGGAAAAGCTTTTAAAGCTAAATAATTTAGATGAAAAAAAAGCTAGAAAATTGAAACCTGGAGACAAAATTAGGATAAGATAAATGCAAAAAAGTAGTCTAGCTTTAATTGTAAGTGTTATTTTTTTATTTTCGATAGGATTGTTAACGATTTTTAATGTTACATCTGCTGAAATATTAGATAAATCTTTAAATATTAGCACTTATAAATATTTTGTTAGACAGCTGTCAGCTTTTTTTTGTGGAATATTGATAGGATTTTTTGTTTATAAAATAGGATATAATAATATTATTCGAATAAGCCCATTTTTATTTTTTTTAGTAATAATGCTTTTATTTTTAGTTTTTGTTCCCCATGTTGGAATAGAAAAAAATGGAGCTAAAAGATGGATAGGGACGCATATGTTTTCTTTTCAACCTTCAGAATTGTCAAAATACCTTATTCCTATTTATGCAATAAATTATTTTTCTTTTAGAGATCATAGATATGAATTGATGCATTTTTTAAAATTTTTGTTTATTTTAATTATCCCTATTTCTCTTATAATATTTGAACCTGATAATGGTAGTATAGCAATAATACTATCAACTCTTTTAGTTCTATTTTTTTTGTTTAGAATAAAAATGCATTTTTGGGTGTTCCCTTTGATTGTTATTAGTATTATTGGGGGTGTTATAGCATATAATATGCCTTACGTTAAAAAAAGGATCTCTTCCTATCTTAATCCTGAATTAGATATTAAAGGAAGGGGGCATCAACCTTATCAATCAAAAATTGCTATTGGTTCTGGAAGAGTTTATGGAAGAGGCTTTGGAGAGAGCTTGCAAAAATTAAATTATCTTCCTCAATCAAAAAGTGATTATATCGTGGCTATTTATGCTGAAGAATTTGGATTTATTGGAATAGTTGTTTTAATATTTATTTATTTGTTTATAACTTATTTAGGTTTTTATATTGCAATAAATGCTCTTTCTGAAAATGGATTTTATTTAGCATCTATGATGGCTTTTTTAATATCTTTTCAAGCTTTCTTAAATTTTGGTGTAGTATCAGGTCTTTTACCTAGTAAAGGCACAACTCTTCCCTTTTTTTCTCATGGAGGGACATCTTTAATTTTAAATATTATTGCTGTTTTTCTTATTTTAAGTGTTGCTGCTGAAAAAAAATGTTATTTAAAAAATTTATGAAAATAATTGTCACTGCTGGAGGTACAGCTGGACACCTTTTACCAGCACAAAAACTAGCTGATCAATTTATAAAAGATAAAAACAGGGTGATATTTGTAGGTAAAGGATTAAAAAATAATTATAATTTTAAAAAGGATAAATATATATATAAAAATATATCTAGCGGTGCTTTTAATAAAAAAAAATTTTTTTTTTCTATTTTTTCTATTTTTAAAGGTTTTTTACAAAGTATTTTTATTTTGTATAAAATTAAACCTGATGTTGTTGTAGGATTTGGTTCTTTTCATACTTTTCCTATTCTTATGGCTTCAGTTTTATTAAAAAAACCTATTGTTTTATTTGAGGCAAATATTTTTTTAGGAAAGGTAAATAGGTTTTTTGCTAAACATGCTCATGCTATAGCTTTACAGTTTAAAAATGATAAGATTAAAAAATATAAAAATATAGAGATGGTAAATATTTGGCCTTGGGAAGAAAAAAAAATATATGAAGATAAAGAGGTTTATAAAAAAAAAATAGGATTAAAAAAAATGTTTACCATTTTTATTTTTGGAGGATCTTTAGGAGCAGATTTTTTTAATAAAAAAATTATTGATATTGTAGCTCTTTTAAAGAAAAAAAAAATGTTTTTTCAGATTATCCATCTTACAGGAAAAGGAAAAATTGTGAAAAAGAAATATGAAGATTTAAATATTTTTCATTTAACAAAAGATTATGAAGAAAATATAGAAAAATTTTTTTTAGCTTCTGATCTGTGCATTTGTAGAGCAGGAGCAGGTACTATTTGTGAGCTTATCCATTACGAGATTCCTTCTATATTAATTCCCTATCCTTATGCATCTGAAAACCATCAAAAGATGAATGCCGATTTTTTTTGTAAAGAAATAAAGGGAGGATATGTTTTTTCACAAGAAAAAATAGATGTATTGAATTTTTCAGAAAAGATATATGAACTAATGATGCAAAAAGATAAAATGGAAAAGATAAAAAAGAATTTAAGAACATTTAAAAAAAAGCAAATGAGAGAAAATAGAAAACATTTATTAGATATAGTTTATAAAGTTGGGAGCAAAATATGAGTTACCATTTTATTGGTATTGGTGGAATTGGAATGAGTGGTTTAGCTGAGCTTTTAATAAATAAAAAAATAAAGGTCACGGGAAGTGATGTGGAGAGAAACTATATCATTGAAAAGTTAATAAAAAGAGGAATAAAGATAACAATAGGCCATAAAAAAGAAAATTTAAAAGATCAAATTGTAGTTTATAGCACTGCTATAAATAGTGATAATGAAGAGCTTATTTATGCTAAAAAAAAAGGATTAAAAGTTATCCATAGATCGGAGCTTTTAAAAGAGTTAATGGATGGGTATGATGCTATTTTAATAGCAGGTAGTCATGGAAAAACTACAACTGCTTCTTTGTTATCTCAAGTTTTATTAGATGCAGAGAAGGATCCTTCATTTGCTATTGGAGGTGTTTTAAGATCAAAAAATGTTAATTCAAAGTTTGGAAGGGGAAAACATTTTGTTTGTGAAACAGATGAAAGTGATGGTTCTTTTTTAAATCTTTCTGGTTCTTTTTCTATTTTGACTAATGTTGAAAAAGAGCATCTATCATATTGGAAGAGTTTATCTAATTTGAAAAAAGGATTTTTTGATTTTATAAAAAAAATAAAAAAAGATATTTTTTACTGTTATGAAGATCCTATTTTAAGAGAGATTTCAAAAGGAATTTCCTATGGTTTTTCTGAAAAAGCTGATCTTTTTATCGATAATGTAAGATTTAAAGATTTTATATCTATTTTTGATATTCATTTTAAAGGTAAAATATATAAAAATGTTAAATTAAATCTTTTGGGATATCATAATGTTTTAAATAGCTCTGCTGTATTTGGGTTATCACTTTTGTTGGGGATAGAAGAAAAAATTTTGAGAGAAAGTTTTTTTAATTTTCAAGGAGTAAAAAGAAGGATGGAAAAAATAGGTGATTTTAAAAAAGTTTTATTTTTTGATGATTATGCACACCATCCAACAGAGATAAAATGTACTTTAAAAGCGTTAAGAGATGCGGTGGAAGAGAGAAAGATTATTGCTGTATTTCAACCTCATAGATTTTCTAGATTTAAAGAATTGTTTGAAGAGTTTTGTTTTTCTTTTGATGAAGCAGATCAGGTGATTGTTAATGATATTTATTCTGCATCAGAGAAACCATTAGATATAAAAGCAGAAGATCTAGCAAAAAAAATAGGATGCCAGTACATAGCAAAAGAGAATCTTTTAGATATTTCAAAAATTTTAAAACCTTATGATGTTATTATTTTTTTGGGAGCTGGAGATATTTCAAAAATAGGTAAAGATATATTTGAAAGATTTAAAAAAGATCCAAATAAATTAAAATTAAATATTTTTTTTGGAGGTAAATCTGTAGAACATGAGATATCTCTATTATCTGCAAAAAATATTTATAAAAATTTAGATAAATCTCTTTATGAGATAAGATTATTTAAAATTTCAAAAGAGGGAGAGTTAAATCTTGTAGAAGAGGATTTTAAAAAATATAAAAAATTTGATTTTAAAGATATTTTAGATTGTCATCTATCTTTTCCGATCCTTCATGGTTCTTTTGGAGAAGATGGGATGATTCAAGGTTTTTTTGATACTTTGAAGATACCTTATGTAGGATGTGATTATATAGCCAGTAGCATATGCATTAATAAAGCATGTGCTAAATATTTAATTATAAATGAAAATATTAAAACTCCTAAATTTTTAGAGATAAAAAAAAGTTTTTGGAAAGAAGAAAAATTGAAATTTTTGAAAGAGATAAAAAACAATTTTTCTTTTCCACTTTTTATAAAACCATGTAATTTAGGATCTAGCATAGGTGTTGAGAGGATAAAAGATTATTTTTATTTGGAAGCTGTGATAGAAAAAATATTTTTTTTAGATGATACTGTTTTAATAGAAGAGGAGATGGTAGCTAGAGAAATCGAATTTGCGGTATTAGGAAATGATAAAATTTCGGTTTCCCTTCCAGGAGAGATTTTGAATTCCTCAGGATTCTATGATTTTAATAATAAATATGGAGAAGAATTGAATGGAGAAAATACCTCTTCAACAATTATTCCCGCTAATATTTCAAATAAAAAGATAGAAGAGGGAAAAGAGTTAGCAAAAAGAATTTATAGGATTTTAAGATGTAAAGGTATGGCTAGAATAGATTTTTTCTTTAAAGATGATCAATTTTATTTTAATGAGGTCAATACTATTCCAGGATTTACGAAGAGCAGTTTATATCATAAGATGTGGGAAAAATCAAAAATTGATTTTGGTAAATTATTGGATAAACTTTTTATTTTGGCTATGGATAAAAATAAAAGATGTATAAAAAATTAATTGTTTCAGTTTTATTTATTTTTTTTATTTTTATAAGCTCTCAATTTATTTTTTTTATGAAAAAAACAAGAGGAAAAAAAGAGAAATATAATATTAAAAGTTTGATTCAACCTTATAAAGAATATTCGTTAAAAAATATATATTTAGCAGAGTTATTGGATCTATCTATTGATAAACCTACAAACATATATCTCTTTGATGAAAAGAAAGCTGAAAATATTTTAATAAACCATCCTCTTATTGAAAAGGCTTTTGTAAAAAAAATAAAACCTCATACTATTTATGTCGATTATACATTGAGAAAACCTGTAGCAGAACTATATGATTTTAAAAATATTGGAATAGACAAGAATGGATATATTTTTCCTATAGAACCATTTTTAAAAAAAGAAAGGTTAGTTAAAATATATTTAGATGAATTTAATCTTTTTGAAAAAAAAGATAGTTGGAATTTTTTATTAAATAATAAAAAAATAGTTGTTGCTTTAGATATTTTAAAAGTTTTTAAAGATAAAAAATGCTTTCTTAAAATGATAGATGTTTCTAAACTTTTTGAAAATAGTTTGGGAAAAAGAGAGATAGTGATAAAAATTATTTATCCTTTTTCAATATTTAAAAATAAAAAAAAAATAAAATGCATTTTTCCATATCTTATCCGTTTGAATTCTAAAGATTATTTGAAACAACTTAATAATTATTTTATTTTACAAGATAAAATTTTTTTAGATTATAAAAAGCAGATTAAAAAGATTGATGATGATAAAGATCTTTTAAAATTTTCTTTGAAATGCATAGATATGAGAATAACTAATTTAGCATTTATAGATGAGAATTAGGAACCTATCCAAGAAGTCATATTAAATCTCCGAAATTTATAATTTTATTCATCCAAAAATAAATTAAAGACATTTTTAAAAAAGCTTTACAATATTTTATTCTT
>LJUH01000062.1 GCA_001303765.1 Chlamydiae bacterium SM23_39 | reverse complement strand
TTTTTTTGCATATGCTTTTGCAATTTCTTCAAATGCATAAGATTTATTTGTTTCATTAGAAATCTTTTCTGCTATTGTTAATGCTTTTGTAAAATCTCCTTTTTCTGCATATGCTTTTGCAATATGTACAAATGCCAAAGATTTAATTGTTATTTCTTTTTCAGAAATCTTTTCTGCTATTGTTAATGCTTTTACAAAATCTCCTTTTTCTGCATATGCTTTTGCAATATGTACACTATTTTTAATGCTTTTACAAAATCTCCTTTTTCTGCATATGATTTTGCAATTCTTTTAAATGCCCAAGATTTATTTGTTTCATTAGAAATCTTTTCTGCTATTGTTAATGCTTTTACAAAATCTCCTTTTTCTGCATATGATTTTGCAATTTCTGCAAATGCCCAAGATTTATTTGTTTCACTAGAAATCTTTTCTGCTATTGTTAATGCTTTTGTAAAATCTCCTTTTTCTGCATATACTTTTGCAATTTTTGCAAATGTATCAGATGCTTTTAAATCTCCTTTTTCTGCATATGCTTTTGCAATTTTTGCAAATGTATCAGATTTCCAAAAATTATTAGAAATCTTTTCTGCTATTTCTTCTGCTTTTTCTATCTTT
Organism: Chlamydiae bacterium SM23_39; assembly: GCA_001303765.1. Classification (GTDB taxonomy): domain Bacteria; phylum Chlamydiota; class Chlamydiia; order Chlamydiales; family SM23-39; genus SM23-39. The sequence goes on along the minus strand of LJUH01000062.1, from coordinate 5,687 downwards.
TCTTTTTCTGCATATGCATTTGCAACCATTACAAATGCCAAAGATTTATTTGTTTCCTCAGGAATCTTTTCTGCTATTTCTTCTGCTTTTTCTATCTTTCCTTTTTCTGCATATGCATTTGCAATCATTGCAAATGCATAAGATTTATTTGTTTCCTCAGAAATCTTTTCTGCTATCTCTAATGCTTTTACTAAATCTCCTTTTTCTGCATATGCTTTTGCAATTTCTGCAAATGCATAAGATTTATTTGTTTCCTCAGAAATCTTTTCTACTATCTCTAATGCTTCTTCTAATTGTCTTATTTTTATATATGCATCTATTATTGCTATAAATATCTGATCTTTGTCTTTTTCAGGAATTTTTTTAGTCATCTCTTTTGCTTTTTGAATCCTCCCAGATATTGCATCTATTAATGCAAATAAAAAAATTTTATCTTTTTTATAAGTAATCTTATTTTTGATTATCTCTTCTGCTTCTATAAAATATTTTGCTTTTATATATGCTTTTGCAATTTCTTTAAACGCCCCAGATCTGTTTTTTTCATCAAAAATTTTTTCTACTATTTGTTCTGCTTTTTTTATATTTTTGTATGTTTTGCATTCTTCAAGTATTTTTTTAAATAATTCAAATTTCCAAAAAATATCTAGTATCTTTTTTGTTATCTCTAATGCTTGGTCTACATTTATTTTTGAACATGTTTCAACAATACATTCAAATATTTTAGATTTCCAAAAATTATTGGATATCTTTTCTGTTAATTCTAACGCTTTTTCTATTTCCCCTTTTTTTACATGGATTACCGCATAAATATAACATTTATCTTCATCTAAAAGTTTTTCTACTATATTTTTTGCTTTTTTAAAATGTCTTTCTTTAGCATATGCATATGCCATCTCTTTTAATGCTTCTGTTTTTTGATTTTCAAAAGAGATTTTTTCTATTATTTTTTCTAACTTATCCAAAGTTCTTAAGTTTTTTGGACATGCTTTAAAAATATCTACATATATCTGTGAGATTACATATTCATTGGTAATCTCTTTTATTATTTTTTCTGCTTTTTCTATTTTTTCCTTTCTAGCATATGCTATAACTATTGCTTTTAATGCCAAAGATTTATATGAATTATTTAAAATCTCTTTTATTGTTATTAAAGCTTTTTTTATCTCTCCCTTTTCTGCATATGCTTCTGTAATCTTTTTCAATACGTCAGATTGAACTTCTTTATTTAAAATATTTTTTACCACTTCTTCTGCTTTTTTAATATCTCCTTTTTTTAGAAATATTAATGCAAAAACAAAAGATTTCTCTTCGGCAAAAAAAATCTTTTTAGCTATTTTTGATGCTTTATCAAGATCTCTTATCTCAATATATCTTTCTGCAATCTCCTTAAATGCTAAAGATTGGGCTTTCTTATCTAAAATTTTTTCTGCTATTTTTAATGCTTTTTCTATCTTTTCTCTTTCTATATATAGTTTAATGATTTCTCTTATATAAGACTCATAAGCTTTTTCTTCACTAGTAACAGCTTTTAATATGCAAGATTTTATATCTTCATCATAGATCTTTTTTGATAGTTCTAATGCTTTTTCTAACTCTTGCCTTCCTATATATGCTCGAATAATCTCTTCTAATATTTCATCATCACAAATTTCTTTAGTTGCTAATTCTGCTTTTTCTAAATCACCTTTTTGTATAAGCTTCCCTATAAGCTCTTTATTTATCTCTTTATAGTTTTCTGATGGTTGGAAATTGAAAAACTCTTTTCCTTCAAATGAAAAGATAGGTATCTTTTCTAATTTATTTTTAGCATTTTTTATATTTTTTCTATTATCTTCTACCTCTTTTTCTAAAGTTTCTTTTATTTTTATCTTTTTTTTAAAATTTTTTTCTTTCTCTTCTAAAATCTTTTCCTCTTCTGCTTTTTTTACCTCTTCAGCTCTTTTATTTTCTTTTAATATAACAAGCTCTTTTAAAATCTCTTTTAGCTCACCTTCTGCTCTTTCTACCTCTAATTTTTTATTTGATAAAATTTGTTCTATCTCTTTTATCTCTTGTTCTAATCGTTTAATCTCTTGCTCTTTACTTATTATCGTCTCCTTTTTAGCTTCTAGCATCATCTCATCGGTCATTATCTTATTTAAACTCTCATCTAATTCTCTCTTTAATTTTTTCACCTCTTCTGTATGACCATTTTTATTTTCTAATAGTGTTTGATTATTTATTTTAGACTGCCATTCCTTTTTAGAATTTTTTATGATTTCTGTTTTTTCCAAAATATTTTCTTTAAATTCAACAATTGTTCTTTCCGCTAATCTTATACTTTCTCTAGCTGTTTCTCTCTCCTTATTTTTGCTTAATAAAATCTCTTTTGCTTTAGCTATAATTTTTTTTACTTTTTCTTCTATCTCTATTTTTTCCTTTATCTTTAACTCGTAAGTAGAAAGAGTAAATTCTATTTTTTTGATATTTTTATTAGTGAGATCAATAAATTGTTTTATCTCTTCTATATCTTTTGCTACTGTTTGTAGATTAATATAATTTTTCTCTACGATCTCTGAACTTTTTTCTATAGCTTTAGAGGAAGTAGTAATAATCTCTTCTTTATGTTTAAAAGAATCAGAAATTAAAGATTTTATTTTTTCTTTTAAAGAAGATAGATCATTGACTTCTTTAAAAATACTTTTTTCTTCAAGAGAAAGATCTTTGATCTTTTCTTGGTTATCTATTATTATTTTTTTATTATCTTCTATCTTTTTTAAAAGATCTTTTTTAGTCTTTTGTTTTTCAATAAGTTTTTGTTCCTTTTCTTTTAAAAGATTTTTTTCTTCTTGCTTTTTTATCTCTTTTTCTTTTTCGTTTCTTTGTAATTGAACAATTTCAATATCAAGCTCTTTTAATTTACTTTTCTCTATCTCCGATCTTTTATCTGATAAAATTCTTTCTATTTCTTTTACATTTTTTTGCAATTCTTTTATCTCTTCTTTCTTCTTTTCTATCATCTTATTCTTTGCTCTTATTAATATCTCATCCGACATAAGAGAATTTAAAGGTTGGGTTGATTCTTCTTTAAACTGAGCGATCATCCTTTTTATCAATGCTATCTCTTCTTCTTTGCTATCTTTTTCATTGCTTTTCTTTAGTAAAATTTTGTTTGCCTCTGCTATTACCTTTTTAATTGTCTCTTTTAGCTTTAATTTTTCAGATATTTGTGAAGAATAATCTGTTATGTTCTTTTCTATCTGTTCTATATTTTTATTTATAAGTGTTATAAATTGTTTTGTCTCTTCTACACTCTTTTCTATTGTTGATAGTTGATGAGAAATTTTTTTTATGGTTTGTTGGTTTTTTATTATTGTATCTGATGCTATATTCTGGATCTTTTCTTTTTCTTTAAAGAAGTTTGATATTTTAGCATCTATTGTTTCTTGCAATAGAGTTAATTTATTTGTATCTGATATCTCCTGAACTGGTAGCATAAGAAAATCCTTTTGTTTATTTTTTAAAAAAAGTTTATTATATAAAGATTTTTTTTTCTATGAAAAATTTTTCGTAACTAAAATTTATTTTTGGGTATTGTTATTCTACTGTTACTGATTTAGCTAAATTTCTTGGTTGATCTATATCTTTAATTCCTATGGCTTTTGCAATATTATAAGCAAATAATTGTCCTACAATGGTAGTGGGGAAAATAGCTAATTCATCAATAGTATTTGGAATAAATATTATATCATCAGCTATTTGTAATATCTCTTTTGCATTATTTGGAGCTATTGCCAAAATAGGAGCTTCCCTTGCTTTTAATTCCATCAAATTATTTAGTGTTTTATCGTAGGTTTGTTTATTGGAACAAAAAGCAATGACTGGTAAATTTTTATTTATTAAAGCTATAGGTCCATGTTTTAACTCTCCTGCGGGATAGCTAGTAGCATTTAAATAAGAGATCTCTTTTAATTTTAATGCAGCTTCTAAACAGGAAGCATACATATATTTTCTACCAATAAAAAAGAAGTTTTTATATTTGCTATATTTTATAGATATTTTTTTTATCTCTTTCTGTTTTTCTAATACTTGATTTATTATTTTTGGAATTTTTTTAAGTTCAGATAAAAATTTTTGTCCATCTTCTTTAGTAAAATGTCTAAGCCTTGCCATTAATAGTGTAAATAAGCTTAAAATTGTTATTTGAGAGGTAAAAGCTTTTGAAGAACAAACGCTTATTTCTGGTCCTGCATTTAAATAGATGCAGCTATGAGCTTCTCTTGTAAGAGTGGAATTTTTAACATTACATATTCCTAATATCTTTGCTCCTTTTGCTTTAGCTTCTTTTACTGCTGATAAAGTATCAGCTGTTTCTCCAGATTGACTGATAGCTATTATTAAAGTTTCTTCAGATATTATAGGATTTTTAAATCTGAATTCAGAAGCTATTTCAGCTGTTGTTAATATTCTTGCTTTGTCTTCTAATAAAGAGGCTCCTATATATGCTGCATGCCAAGAAGTTCCACAAGCTATTATTATTATATGTTTTATTGCCATAAGTTCAGTAGAAGAGAATTTTAATCCTTCGAAATATGCAGTACCAAAATCTTCAGAGATATTTCCTAGCATAGCTTTTTGTATGGTTATTGGTTGTTCAAAGATCTCTTTTAATAAAAAATGATCAAACCCTTCTTTGCTAAAAGTTTGATTTTTTCCTTCTAATAAAGAGGTTTTTTTTTCTATTAATTTTTTTTGATTAGTGTATGTTTTTATAGATTTTTTTGAAAGTAGAGCTATCTCATCATTTCTTAAATAGAAAACATTTAAATTATGTCCTATAAAAGCATTTGGATCTGAAGATATCAATATTTCATTTTTATTATCTATAAAACCTATTGCTAAAGGACTCTCTCTGGCTGCTGCTAATATTATGTTAGGATGATCTTTATGTATAAGAGCTATAGCAAAAGATCCTTTTAAGAGTTTTAGTGATTCATGAACAGTTAGGTAAAGATTATTTTTATATTTTTCATAATTATAAGAGATCAATTGCGCTATCACCTCTGTATCTGTTTCTGTGGAAAATTTTATGTTTTTATTTTTTAAAAAATCTTTTAAAATTGCATAATTTTCTATTATTCCATTATGTACTACTCCTAATGAAAGGTGAGTATCAAAGTGGGGATGAGCATTTTTTTCATCAGGCTTACCATGTGTTGCCCATCTAGTGTGTGCTATAGCTATATCTAATTCTAGATTTTGTTTTTCAATTTTTTTTTCTAATGCGAATATTTTTCCAGAAGTTTTGCAAAAGATTAAATTATTATTTTTTATTCCAGCAATACCTGCTGAGTCATAACCTCTATATTCTAATTGTTTTAATCCTTTCAAACATATTTGCAGAGTATTTTTTTCTCCTATATATCCAAATATCCCACACATAGCATTATGATATAAGATCTCTTCCTTTTTTTCTAATTTTAAAATTAGATTTATTTTATCAAAGTTTGACATACTCCAACGACTAAAGTCAGTTGGATTCTGGATTCAAACAATATTCGCCTGAAGAATCAGGTCTTACAATATCTAGCCCAAGAGAAGATACCCCTTCTCTTAAATTATTTATAGCTGCATTAACATCTCTATTGTGTTCTTTATTGCAAGAAGGACAAATCCAAACTCTTTCTTTTAAAGAAAGAGTTTTATTC
>LJUH01000061.1 GCA_001303765.1 Chlamydiae bacterium SM23_39 | reverse complement strand
TGTTTTTGTTTTATTGTATTTATTCATAAAAAAAAATATATGCATTAAAAACACATAATTCAAGATTTTTTTTTAAAAATTCATCCAACGATTAAAATCGTTGGTTTTCTTTTTTGCTTTTTCCTAAAAAATCCTTTTTTTGCATAAAAATAAAGATTTGTTATTTGTAAAAATAATTTTTAAATATTTACAATAATTTCCTTAGTATTTTACGATTCAATAAGGAGGGCGATAAATTAAAAAAGTGAGTAGATGAAAATTAGAATCATTTTATTTTTTACAGCTATTTTAACATTTGCATATGCTCAAAAAAATGAGAACTACTCCATAAATTTCAATGATATTCCCATAAAGGAATATATTAAATTTGTTAGCAAAATATACCAAACAAATTTCACTTTCGAAGAAAAAGATTTAAACTTCAAAATATCGATAATATCTAATGGAACGGTATCAAAAGAAGATGTTATGACCACACTAATACAGATTTTAAAGATAAATGGTTTCTCTCTCCTCGAAGAAAATAACAGTTTAGTAATTCATAAAAATCCAGCTATAAAACAGATTCCCCCCATAGTTGAATCTTTAAATAAAGATATCCCAATCTCAACGATGGTATTTAAGATAAAAAATAGCAACATACAATCAATAAAAACCATCTTAGATACTATGATCTCACCAGATGCCTCCATACAAATAGCCGAAGATACAAATCAACTTATCATTACAGACAATACCCAAAATATAGAAAAAATGAAAAAGTTAATAGAAATAATAGATTCTCCTATCAACCCTTTAGAGATAGAAAAGTATAAAGCAAAAAACAAAGAAGTTGAAGATCTAATAAACCTCACAACAAAAATAATTACTCCATTAGTGCAGAAAACTCCTTATATTTTAGTCCCTCAAAACATAACAAACTCCATTTTTATAGTATCCACTCCCAAACTTATAGAAAAAACTCTTTCTATTTTTACAAATTTAGATAGTAAAGATCTTTCTGGATTAAAAAAATTTTTAAAACCAGAAAACATATTTATCTATCAACCTAAATACCAATCTAATGAAGGTATAAGAAAAGCTTTAACAGAGATAGCTTCCATCTTAGAAAATATGGGATACAAAGAAATAGATCTAATAAATATCATTGATTCTATCAAATGGATTAAAGAAACCAATTCTTTTTTATTTACTGGAACTCAAAATGAGATAACTCAACTTAAAAAAATTTTAAAACAGATAGATATTTCAACAAAGGTAATTTCTTTCTTCACATATCAACCTAAGAAAAAACGATTAAATGATTTAGCATTTTCTTTAAAAGAATTAGCAGAAAATCTTAAAGATTCAAAAATAGCTGATAATAATTTAATACATACTTTAAAAAATGTAAGGGTTATTGAAAATTCAAATTCTCTATTATTCACAGGCAATAAAAACTCCTTTAAAAAAATAGAGGCTATATTATCATCTATTGATACTGAAAAAGAAACACATCTAACTTCTTTAGGTAAAATAACCTTTTTTATATATAAAATAAAAAACATCCCTTATGAAAACATTTTAAATGCTTTAAAAAATACAGCAGAAAATCTACAAAAAAATAAAATCCCTGAAACTTCTTTAATAAATTCTATCAACTCTGCAAAATATATAAAAGAAACAAACTCTATATTATTTACTGGATCTACCCAAGCTCTAACTCAAATAAAAGAGTTACTTCCCTCTTTTGATATCGATCTTTCAAAATATAAATCTCTTTCTCCCAATACCATCTTTTACATATACAATCCAAAAAATAAATCTTTAGAAGACCTTTCAAAATCCTTAAAAGATATCTCTAAAAATTTAGAAGCAGCAAAACTTGTAGATCCCACTTTTCTTAGCACTATAGAAAGCATGAAATTAGTAGAATCTACCCATTCTTTACTATTTACAGGCAATGAAAATTCTATAAAAAAAACAGAACAACTATTAATACAACTAGATACTCCATATGAAGAGGAAAGTAGGACAACTTATTTTTTATATAAACTAAAAAATACTCCTGGCAATACCATAGAAGAAGATTTAGATAATTTTGCAGAAAAGTTAAAATCACAAAAAATAAAAAATCCAGAACTTTTAAAAGTGATAGAAAATGCAAAATGGATAGAAGAAACAAATTCTATAATGTTAACAGGAAACCCACAATCCATAGAAGAAGCAAAATTAATAATAACAGAATATGATGTTCCAAGAGAAGCTCAATTGATAGCCCATGATAATTTTTTAGTATATACTCCCAAATATGCATCTCCTAACTATTTAAAAAATTCTCTTTTAGAAACAGCTTCAAATTTAGAAAAAGCTAAATTATTAGATCCCAATTTAATTAATTCTATCAACAATGTAAAAATAATAGAATCTACCAATTCCTTGGCTTTCACCGGGACAAAAAAATCTATAGAAAAAATAAAAGATCTCTTAAGCAAAATAGATACAAAAGAAGCAAAAGAAAAAATAGCTGAAGAAGCAAAAACATATCTTATCTATAAAATACAAAAAGCTGATCCCGACTATCTGATTAAATCTATAGAATCTGTATCTAAAGATTTAAAAATTACAGGAGCATCGGAAAAAGATTTCATAAAAGCATTAGATAGTATGAAATATAAAAAAGAAACGAATACTCTATTATTTACAGGAACTAGCAAAGCTTTATTAAAAATAAAAACACTATTAAAAAAATTTGATGTGCCAACTGATCTCGAAAAAATTCCTTCCCAATATTTTTTATATAAACCCAAATATTTATCAGGGCCTTCTCTACAAAAAATATTATATGATTTTGAAGATCATCTAAAAAAAACAGGAATAGATAATCCTGATTTATTTAATGCTATAAATAATATAAAATGGGATAAAAACACAAAATCTTTAATAATATCCGGTTCCCCAAGAGCTATTGCAGAAATAAAACAATTATTAGAACGATTTGATAGCCTCAAAGAGGAACCTGATATCACAAAAGATATAATAGAACCAATAGATGAGATCTCCTTTTTAGTTTATAAACTACAATATCATAAAGGAGACGAAATACAGACAGCATTAAAACAGATAGCTCAAGAATTAACTCAAAATCAATCAAGTATCAAAAAAAACCTTTTAAATGCTATAAACTCTATTCAATGGATTCAAATAACCAATTCTCTTCTATGTTCTGGTGATAAAGCAACATTAAAAAAACTAAAAGAATTAATAAAAAACTTAGATGTACCTTTAAAACAGGTATTCATAGAAGTATTAGTAATAGAGACATCATTCACTAATCTATTTAATTTCGGTTTAGACTGGGGAGGTAAATTTAAATATAAAGATGAATTTATAACAGGAACATCCAATTCTCCTTTTAATAAAAAAAATCAGTTAACACCCTTTATGGAAAATTTAAATGATGTAGAACATCCCCTTCAAAAAAATATATTACCCTTTTCAACAGGTTTTGATTTAGGAATAATTGGAGATATCTTATTACATAAAGGAAAATCCTTTCTCTCTTTAGGTTCTTTTCTAAGAGCTATTCAATCTGATGAAGAAACAACTATTATTACAACTCCAAAAATAATAGCTCAAGATAACAAAACAGCTACAATATTTTTTGGACAAAACATACCATATGTAGGATCTCAAACTGTTTTTGAGGGTTCTTCAAAAACAGATACAATTAATTTAGAATATAGAGATATAGGTATGAGTCTCTCCTTAACTCCTGTCTTAGGAAATAGTGATACGGTAACACTAGATCTTAACCTCGAAAGAACTATAGAATCACCCAAACCTTCTGAACCAGCAGAAGGAGTTCAAGGTATAGTTACATCTAAAACAACTATGAAGACAACAGTCCATATTCCAAACAAAAACTTTTTAGTTTTAAGTGGTATGGTAACAGAATCTAAAGTAAAAGCTAAAGCAGGAATACCTTGTTTAGGAGGATTACCTTTAATTGGAGCAGCTTTTGCTAACAACACTAGAGGAGAAGATAAAAAAAATATAGTTATTTTTATGCGTCCTCATATAATTAATTCCTATCTAGACATGAAAGATGTAACAAAATCTCAAGAAAACTTCTTCCGCGAAAATAGTGGATCTCCTATTCTAGAAAAAGAATTTGATGAAGCTGTTGAATTTATGAAATCATATGAAGATGAATAAAAAACTTTTTCTAATTTTTATAATCTTTTCTAGTTGTTATAGAGTGCCTAACAAAATTGAACCAAAAATAAGCTATTCTATTGAAGAAAAATATATAGAAAATATGGCATCTCCTTTTCCCCTTTTAACTGAAGAAGAAAAAAGAGAAGATTGGGGAAAAGAATATATGATAGCATCCTCCTTTGCAAAAAATCTGGATTTATATAGAGCAATTTCCACTTATAAAAGATCACTAATATTATTACAAAATAAAGATATAGAGAGAAAAAAAGAGATAGAGTATTTTATTATCTTATCTTATTTTTTAGGCAAAAAATATAAAGATGTTATAGATCATTTTGAAAATAGCTCTTTAAAAAATGTAGATAAATCTTTTCCAACTTTCAGTGATCTACTAGTAATTTTATATGAGAGCTACAAAAATGAAAATATATTAGATAAAAAAGAAGCTATAGAAAAGGTATTAAGTAAAGAGTTTCCTTCCATCTATAAAAATTTAAACATATCTTCCGCTATTTTTGAAGCAGATTTAGAAGAGCTGTCAAAAAAAAAAAATGAAAAATTATCTGATTTTTTAAAGAGATACAATTCAAAAAAAAAATCCGTCTCTCAAGCTCAATTTTTAAATGCTATTCTGCCTGGAGCAGGATATCTCTATTTAGGACAAAAGAGATCTGCTTTAACAACCATTCTTCTAAATGGTTCTTTTATAGCAGCATCATATGAATTTTTCAAAAGAGGATATATAGCAGCAGGTATTATAACAACAAGTTTTGAGATGGGATGGTATTTTGGAGCTATATATGGAGCAGGAGAAGAAGCTAAATTTTATAATGAAAGAATATATGAGGAAGAAGCTAATGCTTTTATGAAAAAAGAAAAACTTTTTCCTTTTTTTAACTTAAAATATTCATTTTAAAATGAAAAAAATATTTATAATATTATTACTTCCTTTTTTTCTCTTATCTGAAGATCCATGGGGAAAGGATAATGATATAAAATATATAAAAAAAGAAGAGAAAAAATCTTTTAAGAAAAAACCTTCTATCTTATCGAAGATGGCAAATTCCATTATTCTATTTCATCAAAAAAACTTCTCTCCTATAGATGGCCCAAGAAGCAATTTTCGTCCTACAAGCTCTAGATATATGCAGTTAGCTATTAAAAGATATGGCTTTTTTAAAGGATACATTATGGGTTGTGATAGACTACTAAGAGAAAATAATGAAAAATGGGTATATAGAACAATAAAAATAGATGGGATAGAATATAAATATGACCCTGCTGTAACTAATAAATACAAAAAATAAATTATTTGAACAACTTACGAAAAAGCAAAAAAGAAAGCCAACAATTAAAATCGTTGGATGAATTTTAAAAAAAAATTTTGAATTATATGTTTTTAATGCATATATTTTTTTTATGAATAAATACAATAAAACAAAAACAAGTATTTTTAATGTTGGGTACCACTTAATATGGTGTCCAAAATATCGAACTTGCAATAAAGAACACAATAGAGATGTTAATGCAGCTATAAATAATTTAAGAAAAGGGGCATCTTCTCTTGAGCTAGATATTGTAAGACCTGATTCTTCAGACGAATATTGTTTGAATCCAGAATCCAATAGAGATGTTAACGCAGCTATAAATAATTTAAGAGAAGGGGCATCTTCTCTTGAGCTAGATATTGTAAGACCTGATTCTTCAGACGAATATTGTTTGAATCCAGAATCCAACTGACTTTAGTCGTTGGAGTATGTCAAAAGTTTGTTATAATATTTATATTATAAATAAAAAAATTAGTTTTAATCTCAGGGAAATTGCATGAAAAAAATATTTGACATATGAAGTATTTTTTTTAATCTTTACTCTCTAAAGCACCGGAGGGTATTATGGAATTAAAAAAAATACAAAAA
>LJUH01000060.1 GCA_001303765.1 Chlamydiae bacterium SM23_39 | reverse complement strand
AAGGGGCATCTTCTCTTGGGCTAGATATTGTAAGACCTGATTCTTCAGGCGAATATTGTTTGAATCCAGAATCCAACTGACTTTAGTCGTTGGAGTATGTCAAGGGAAATTTCTTCTATTTTATTTGATGTTATATTCTGGATCTTTTCTTTTTTTTAAAAAAGTTTGATATATTATCAGCTATTGTTTCTTGCAATAAAGTTAATTTATCTATAGATAGACTTAGAGATGTTAGCATGAGGGAAAACTTTGTTTATTTTTTTGAAAAGTTTACTATATAAAAATTTTTTTTTCTAAAAAATTTTTCAGATCAACTAATAAACTTTAAATAATTATCTTTATTAATACATTCAAAAAAAGCATTTGGATAAGTTTTTAACCAAAGCTTAGGAACTTTAACACAATTTTTCCATTTAAATTCATATCCAAATAATCTCCCCTCCCTTTCTTCAACCCAATCTATCTCCCGTTGATCATAAGTTCTCCAAAAAAAATTATTGCTCCAAATTTTTTTATATTCCTGTTTTTTTAATCTCTCCATAACAAGATAATTCTCCCAAAGCATGCCTACATCATCACGTATGTTAAATAAATTAAAATTATTCACAATACTATTCCTAATGCCATTATCATAAAAATAATATCTAGAAGTTTTTGTCACTTCTTTACGAAGGTTGCGACTAAACCCCCTAATATTTACAATAACAAATGCTTTTTCTAATAAATCTAAATATCTTTCCACAATTGATTTACTAATCGATAATTGATTAGCAATTTCATTATGAGAAACCTCTTTTCCAATTTGAAAAGCTAACAAAACAAGCAGATCTAAAAGTTTTTTTGATTTTTTTATTCCTTCAAAAGCTAAAATATCTTTAAAAAGATATGAAGAGATTAATTCACGTAAATATTCTTGTTTATCTATGCTATCTTTCATAAGGATTATTTCTGGATATGATCCATAAATCATTCTATTTTCTAATTCTGCTTTTGTTTGCGCAGCATTCTCTATCTTATTTAATTCCATCTGAGAGATAGGATACATTTTAATAATAGTTTGACGTCCTGTAAGAGGTTCTCCAAAACTATCCATCAAATCAAAAGTTGAAGATCCTGTTACAATTATCTCTACATCATTTAAATGATCTACGATAAGTTTTAAATTTAGTCCAATTTTAGATATATATTGAGCTTCATCTACAACTAAAAGTGTTTTATTCCCAATAAAATTCTTTAATTTTTCAATAGATTCACTAGCTAAATAATCACGAATAAAAATATCTTCTCCACTTACAAAAAGATAATTTTTTGCTTTTTCTAAGTATTTTTTTAAAAGAGTAGTCTTACCGACCCTTCTAGGACCATAAATAACCACCACTTTTTTAAGTTTAACCTTGGATTTCAATAGATCTAATGCAAATTGTGGAATATAATACATACTTTTATTTTATAATACCTAATAAACAATTTTTTGTAAAATTTAGATTTATAAATAACTAAATTTTTATAAATTCAGTTTATTAGAATTAACAAAATCGCTTATTTTTAGATAAAAATATCTTTAATCTTTCATCTCTTTTAAAAAAGCTTCTCCCAATTCAAATTTTTCCTTTTTTGCAAAAAAAGCTAACATCTTTTTTGATAAAACCTTACCTAATTGAACTCCCTCCTGATCAAAAGAGTTAATATTCCAAATAAACCCTTCAAAAGTTACCTTATTTTCATAATAGGATAATAAAGCCCCAAAAGAAAAAGGTGTTAATCTATCGCATGATAAAATAGAACTAGGTCTATTCCCTTCAAATTTTTTATTAAGATTATCACTTTTTTTACCCATAGCTAAAGCAATAGATTGAGCTATTAAATTAGAAATTAATTTTTCTTGAGATGTAGTTTCTTCTATTTTTAAATCTTTTTCATATTGAGATTTTAAAAAACCAATAAATTCTATATGAGCTATATCTGTACCTTGATGTAAAAATTGAAAAAAGGAATGTTGAGCATCTGTTCCTATATCACCCCATATTATAGATCCTGTTTCAAAATTTACCTTTTTTCCTTTTTTATCTATTGATTTACCATTAGATTCCATTTCAAGCTGTTGAACTAAAAAACAAAGATACCAAAGAGCTTTAGAATAAGCAGATATAATATTAGTTTGATATTTTAAAAAATTCCTATTCCAAATACTTAAAAGAGCCGAAATAAGTGGAAGATTATTCAACATATTTTTTTCTCTTGCCACCCTATCCATAGCATTTGCACCTTTTAAAACTTCAAAATAAATATCAAATCCTAAAGATAAAGAGATAGTTACACCTCCAACCATAGAGGTAGAAGAAAATCTTCCTGAAATATAATCCCAAATATAAAAAACTTCTAAATATCTATTTTTATCATCCATCTTAGAATTTTTAGAAGTAACAGAAATAATATGATTTTTAGGATTTAAATTATTTTTTTTCAATTCTTCTCTTATAAAAATCTCATTTGTCAAAGTTTCTAATGTTGTTCCCGATTTAGAAACAGAAATAACAACAGTTTTAGAAAGATCTACCTCTTCCAATACTCTAGATAAATCATCGGGATCTATATTTGAAATAAAATAAACCTTTTTTTTCTTTTTAGAAAAACCTTTTAAAGCATAATACATAGATCTAACGCCAAGAATAGATCCTCCTATTCCTATATGAATTATATTTTCAAAAAAACCATTTTTCTTATCTAAAAATTCTTTTAGCTTTTCTATTTCCAAAAAAGCTTTATCTCTTGCTTTTTTATCTCCAATACTATCTCCAAAAAAATCTCTTGTTGCTGTATGTAAAATTTGTGTATTTTCACTTTCTACATTTTCTATAAAATTTATTTTTTTACCTGATTGCATATCATAGATCTTATCTAAAGCTTTACTCTCTTTAGCTAAATCTAAAAGAATATTAAAAATATTTTCATCTATCCTTTCACATGCAAAAAGAAAATTAAATCCAATATTTTTAGCTTTAAATTGCTTCACTCTAGAAGTTGTTAAAGCTTTTTTTAAATCAATAGGATTTTTAGATAACTTACTTAACAAATGAACACTTTTATATTTATCAAAAGAAACCATACGATAATCCTTTTTTTAAAAAGTATTTTATTTTAGAATATATTTTACAAAAAACTTTTTTTTAAATTAAAATTAATATGCTCGGGGCATAGCGCAGTTTGGTTAGCGCGGCTGGTTTGGGACCAGTAGGTCGGGGGTTCAAATCCCTCTGTCCCGACTTTTTTAATAAATCTAAGATAATAAATTTTTTTCCCTTTACTTCTCCAAAGAGAATCAAAATAAGAAGATCCATAATTTTTTATCTCATTAACATAATAAGGATCTTTAAAAAAAGAGATAAAACTTCCAGAAGAAAAAATCTGCTCTTTTATACTTTTTAAAGTCTCCTTATCATCAGTCACAAAAAAAATAGTTTTTCCTTGTTTTAACGTTCTCTTAACTTCTTCTACAAAATTTAAATTAACCAATCTATTTTTTTGATGTCTTCTTTTAGGCCAGGGATCAGGAAAATTAACATAAATCAAAAAAACAGAATTTTTTTTTAAATAAAATTTAGAAAAAGTATATCCCTCTCCACAAACTATAAAAATATTATTTAATCTTTCTCTATTCATATTTATCCAAATTTTTTTTGCTCTTATAAATCTTTTTTCTACAGCTATCCAATTTATATTTTTTTCTTTTTTATCTTTTTCAATTATCCATTGTCCATTACCACTGCAATATTCTATTGCAATTGGATTATTATTTTGAAATATTTTTTTTTAAGAAAAAATATCTGATTTATGATCTTTATAATAATCCGGAACAAAAAAAAATTATTTATAATAATAGGTCTTCTATTTTCCCAGGAATTTTTTTTTTAAAAATCTATTATATCTTTCATAAATAAAAATCTCTTGAATATTACTATTTCAAATTGATATTTTTGAAATAAAGGATATATATATTATGAAAAAAATAAAAATATTTTTCATTTTTATTTGCACAATTTTTCTTGCAAACATATCTTTCTCTCAAAACCCCATAAAACAATCCCCACAAAACTCTTCTATGATTTATCCCCAAAAAACCTCTTCATTAAATCTTAAAGAAGTATTTATGGCTTCTCCTATTATCTACTCTACTCTTTTTATTATGTCTTTTGTATCTTTCGTAATACTCTTATTCACTATATTCACATTCAAGAAAAAAGATATTGTTTCTAAAAAAACAAAAGAAAACCTAAAAAAATATTTGGAAGAAGAAAATTATGAAGAAGCATTAAATTATTGTAAAAACATTAAAAATTTACTTGCTATAATGATATCTTCAGGAATAAATGCAAGAAAACATGGAGCTCAGCATATTATAAACACCATAAAATCGGAAGGTAAAAGAGCTACTGCTTCCTTTTGGCAAAGGATAAGCATATTAAATGATATAGCCATAATAGCACCTATGCTTGGATTGTTAGGAACAGTTATCGGTATGTTTTATTCTTTTTATGATATAAATAGATCTATAGATAGTTTATCTGCTCTTTTTGATGGATTAGGTATAGCAGTAGGAACAACAGTAGCAGGATTAACTGTTTCTATTATAGCTACAATATTTTATGCTATCTTAAAATTTAGGATAGTAAAAACATTAAATATTGTAGAAAATGAAGCTATCTCTTTAGGTAATTTAATAAACACCCAATAACATATGAGTTTAGTACCAGAAGAAAAATTAAAACCCAACTTAACTATCAATTTAGCTCCTATGATAGATTTTTTATTTTTGATGTTAGCATTTTTTGCTACTCTAGCAGTCACTAGAGTAACTTTATTTGATACAAATTTAGATCTTGTAAAATTAGAAAAAGAAAAAAATAGTAATTTAGTATATTCTAATGATGATATTTTCCAAATAAACCTAAGCATATCTCAAGATGGAGGCTATAAATGGATAACCGAAATTAAGGATTATCCTATGAGTAGTATAGAAGAGATTCAAAATGAACTTTTTCATCAATATAATATAGGAGTTCTTCCAAAAGAAAAAAACAAAACTCAAGTACTTTTGCATATAGATAAAAAAGCTCCTTGGTCATCTATAGCTCATTTAATATTTGCGATAAGAGAGGTCGGTTTCGAAGCAATGCCTATTTATAAACCCCTAGAAAAAAAATGAAAGATATTTTTTTATCAATTTTAAGAGATAAAAATACAAAAAAAAAAGATTTTAGAAAAGCAACACAAAAGCTAGCTACTATCATAGCTATTGAAATCTCAAAAAAAATAAAAAAACAAAAAATAAAGATAAATACACCTAATGCAAAAACCACCGGATATAAATTACAAAAAACTATTACTCTTTTACCTATTCTAAGATCTGGTTTATCCCTTTTAAATCCTTTTTTATACTATTTTGAAGATGCAAAAATTAGTTTTTTAGGATTAAAAAGAGATGAAAAAACTTTTCTTCCTAATTTATATTATGAAAATATAACATCTATAAAAAAAGAAGATACAATTATTATCTTAGATCCTATGATAGCAACAGGAAACAGCGCTCTATTTTCTATAAAAAAACTATTAGAAAAAAAGATAAAAGAAAAAAATATTATTTTTTGCAGTATTATAGCTTCAAAAGAGGGATTTTATAAAATTAAAAAAAAATATCCTTCAATAGATCTACACTCTACTGCTATCGATGAAAAATTAACTTCAAGAAAATTGATATCTCCTGGATTAGGAGATTTTGGAGATCGATTTTTTTAAAAAATCCTTTTTTCTTGAAAGTAAACCCATTATTTTACAAAATTATTTAAAGCCCAGGTGGTGGAACTGGTAGACACGCCAGACTTAGGATCTGGTGCCGAAAGGTGTGTAGGTTCGAGTCCTATCCTGGGCATTTTAAAAAGCTTTTAGCATTTGATCTTGCTCTTTACTGGACATAAAGAACTCGTAAAAGTAAAGCCAATCAAATGGCTTTTTTATAATTACAAAAAATTAAACCCTAACTTCCTTCAATTTTACGTATCAGTTCAATAATTTTTCAAACATTTTTCAAAAAGCAACAAATTTATTTTTTTATTATTTAAGAACTTAACAAA
>LJUH01000059.1 GCA_001303765.1 Chlamydiae bacterium SM23_39 | reverse complement strand
TTCATGAGAAAAAAGCCTTTTTTTAAAGGTTAATATATTGCACTATAGCAATTTATAAGGTTTTTTTCTCATTTTTTTTTTATTTTTCATGAAATATTCGGGATAGCAAAGGCTCAACAAAAATGCACAGATAAAATTTTTTATTAAATGCTTGAAAATTTTATCTAAAAAAAATAGGATCTTATAAATTTAAGTTAGAAGTCTTATGATAAAACTTTTAAAAAAATCAAAACTTTTTATCATTTTCTTGATTCTAACATATCCTCTTCTCTCATAGCTTATACGCCAATTAATACCTCAACTACTCAATCTTATTTTGCTAATAAAGGAAATATTATGAAGCAACTTTATAATGAAGATGGTCTTCTTGTGTATGATTTAATTGTTAGACTTATCGAATAGCTAGAAAATAGTTTATTAGACGATGTTTGCACAGAACAAGATTGATATGAAATAAATTACTATGTAGCTTTTGTAGCAAGAAGTGAAACACTTCCAAATGCAACAGATAGTCTCTAACATTACAGCAAATTCAGATTTATCTATTTTTTGCTTTTTCATTTCTTTTTCAATTTGAAAAACGAAGACTCTTTTAGCTGCAACAGATTCGGCTTCTTCAAGAAAACCTTCTTCTGCAAGAAAATCATCAAATTTAGAACCTACATGTTTTTTTTTCATAGTTTTACCTCAATGTTTGTGCTCTTTTAAAAGCTATTTTTAAATGATTTGATGGTGTCTTTTGGCTTTTTTTAATAAAACCATGTAAGAGTACCATATTATTTTCTTTTATTTTAAATAATACTCTAGCTATTCCATTTTTAAAATTGCTTTTTGCTTCCCAAATTCCCTTTCCTAAATGTTTTACCTTTTTCTGATTTTTACTAAGAGATTTTAACCAATCTCTAACTGGTTCTTTTCCGCTTGCTTGTTTGTAAAAGACAACAGATATTATCTTTTTAGGAGGCATATTTTCAATAATAGCTTTCTCAGTTTAATTTGAATGTACCAATTTTGGTGCATTTAATTCAATAAAAAATGTTTAAGCAAAATTACCCAAAAAAAACCTTCGATAAAATTTGAAAAAAATTTACCAAAATCAGCGTCTAAATCTCTTCTACCATCCTTTTTTATTTTTTTAGACTTTTTTCCATAGATGGATATGGCTTTGCCATCTCTAGCTAAAGTTTTTCCAAAATCAGGCAATTCTTTTTGTAACGAAAAAAATGATTTTTGGTATATTTTAACCATAGTGTTTTCCTTTTTTTTAAAATTATTTTATAAAAAAATTTTTTTAGAAAAAAGGATTTTTTTTGAAAAAATTTCACTCAAATATATTTCTGAAGCTGTTTTTTAATATAATTCTTCAAATGGGTTCAATATTACAAATATTGTATTTTGAAAATATTTCCCTCATAGACAAAACATGAGGGAAAGTTATTTCAGAAAACTTTTTTTTTCTATAGAGAAAATTTAACATCTAATCTTCCTCAATTAAGGAAGATGAAGCTGTGAATGCAAATTCCATAATAAAATTATTTAAAAAAACAGAGTCCATATATTTCGACACCAAAACAATCACAGTAATATGCGATATTATCGATCTAAAATTCTTTTTAAATATTAAAAAACATCAAAAATAAAATTAAAATTTTTGCCTCTATATGCTTCTAACCTAAATTTTATTGAAAGATTATGGAGATTTATGCGAAAAAAAAGTTGCCTATAATAAATATTATTAATCTTTTGATATTTTTAAAAAATACATATTGAAATTTTTTGAAAATATAGAGAAATATAAAAAGAATTAAAAAACCTTATTGAAGGATAATTTTAAAATCATAGATTCCCATACTCAAGATTTATTTTTTATGACTTTTTAATCTTTTGTCATTTTACACTCCTTAATTTAGAGAGTCGCTCGCATCAGCTCAGTTTACGCTGCGAAGGGCCGCTAAATGAGTCTTCGCGACTCCAAGTTTATTTTTACATTTTACTGAAATGTAAGATTATGTTCTACCTATCACACATTTTCTGCTTTATTTTTAACAGAAAAAAAAGCCGACAAAACATCCTTAGCAACATTTAATGCTTTTTTAACTACTTTATGGTTCCTATTTTCATTTAATAATTGTTTTTCAATAGCTATTTTATTATCAGCAGCTTTAAAATATTTTGTAAAAGCTTCTTCTGTCTTCTCCAAATTATCAAGTGAATGAATTTTAGTTAAGGTATATGAAGCTACATCATAATCTTTAGACAATTGATATTCTGATAATTCAGCTTTATTAAATTGCTCTTTAAGATTATATATATTTATACTTTTCATAAAAACTATTCCTTCCAATATTGTAGTAACCGCTTTTAACCCAATTTTAGCATAATCTTTTGCAGATCTATTAGGATTATTATAACACTTTTTAGCTTCATCTATAACTTCCTTACCATGGTACAATATAATCATACCTTGTGCAGCTTGAGCTATATACATACTCATAAAAACTTCCTTTTAAAGAATTCTATATTTCTTAAATAATCGAAAAAATTATAAAATATAAAAAAAATATTTTACTTTATTTCTTTTCTTTTCTAGCTTCAATATATTTTACAACATCACCAACAGTTTTGAGCTTTTCAGCTTCTTCTTCTGAAATCTCAAAACCAAAACGCTCTTCAAAAGTCATGATTAACTCAGTCAAATCTAATGAATCAGCATTTAAATCTTCAACAAAAGATTTTTCTAAAGTTACCTCAGCAGCATCTACTCCTAGCTGCTCTACAATAATATCAATGATTTCTTTTTCTAATGACATATTATTTTCCTTTTTTTATATAACCATTCCACCGTCAACAGTAATAACCTGTCCAGTTATATAACTTGACATATCGCTAGCTAAAAAAACAGCAACCTCAGCTATTTCTTCAACTTTTCCAAATCTTCTCATAGGAATATTATTTAAAATATTTTGTTTTATTTTATCTGGCAGATTTCCTGTCATATCTGTTTTAATAAAACCTGGTGCTATACAATTTACATAAATATTTTTTAATGCTAACTCTTTAGCTAAGGATTTAGTAAATCCTATCATTCCTGCTTTAGAAGCTGCATAATTTGTTTGAGCTGAATTACCAACAAGCCCTACTATTGAAGATATATTAATAATTTTTCCTTTTCTTTCTTTAATCATATTTCTACAAACTATTTTACATGTATTATAAATAGATTTCAAATTTATATCTAAAACGCTATCCCAATCCTCTTCTTTCATTTTAATTAAAAATCCATCTTTTGTTATTCCTGCATTATTCACTAAAATATCAATAACTTTAAAATCTTCTAAAACTTCCATTATTATCTTTTCCACATCTTGACTTTTGGAAACATCAACAATTTTATATAAAATTTTTTGGTTTTTATTTTTTTTATTTTTTTCTATTTCTAAAACAGCATCTTTTGCTTTTTGTTCATTTCTAGAAAAAATAGCAATATCAGCTCCATTTTTACAAAAAGATATAGCTATAGCTTTACCTATACCAGAACTTCCTCCAGTAATAATAACTTTTCTTCCCGCTAACATAAACTTTTTAACTCTTTTTCTAATATATCTAAATCAGAAACTTTTTCTAAATTTAAATTTTTACATTCAGGAGCATTTTTTTTATTCATATTGGTTAATGTTTTTTTAGGTCCTATTTCTAAAAATATTTCAACTCCTTTTTTAACCATATTAAAAATACTATCTTTCCATCTAACACTGTTAGTTATCTGTTTTACCAAACACTTTTTTATATCTTTAAATTCTACATAATCTCCAGTAACATTCATTACAATTCCTACATCACTATTTTTAAATTCTACCTTATCTACCTCTTTTTTAAAATCTTTTTCGATATCTTTCATAAGGCCACTATGAAAAGCTCCTTCTACCTTAATAGAAACAATTTTTTTAGCTCCCTCTTCTAACAATAGCTTTTCTGCTTCTTTAATCCCGTCTAAAGATCCTGAGATAACAATTTGATATTCTGTATTATAATTTGCAATCCATATCTTATAACTTTTTTTTAATTTATCTATTATCTCTTCTATCTTTTTTGATTCTAATCCTAAAACAGCACTCATAGCTCCTCTATTTTTTTTGCAAGATAAACTCATAAGTTTAGCTCTTTTTTCTACTAATAAAAGAGTATCTTTAAAAAATATTTTTTTAGCAGCAAGTAACGCTGAATATTCTCCTAAGCTAAGACCTGCACATACATTAGGTAAAATGTTAAAATGTTTTTCAAAAACTTTAAAAAGAGAAACAGAAACAATAAAAATAGATAGCTGACTATTTTCAGTTTTTTCTAATTCTTTTTCAGAACTTTTAAAAATAAGAGAAAAAATATTTTTATGTAAAATATCAGAGGCTTCCTCAAAAATCCTTTTTACAATTAAAAAATTATCATAAAAATCTTTTCCCATATTAGAATATTGAGAACCCTGTCCAGGAAATAAAAAAGATATATTCAAAATAATCATCCCCTTTTTGTAATTATAGCAGCACCCCAGGTAAACCCTGCTCCAAAAACAGTAAACAAAATATTTTCTCCATTTTTCACTCTACCTTCTTTATCTAACTCATCTAAAGCAATACCTACAGAAGAAGCAGAGGTATTTCCATATTTCTCTATAACAGATTTATAAACCTTATCTAAAGGAAGATTTTTAAATCTCTTAGCAATAGCCATTATTATCCTTTCATTAGCTTGATGAGGTATTAACCAATCTATATCCTCTTCTTGTAATCCAACCTTTTTTAAACAATCTTTAGATGCAAATTCCATTTTTCTAATAGCATGCTTAAAAACTTCATTACCAGCCATTTTAACATAATGAAGTCTCCTATCAATAGTCTCATGAGATGGAACATATCTACATCCTCCTCCTGGAAGTATTAAAAGATCTGATTCCCTTCCATCTGCTCCTAAAGAAACTCCCTTTATTTCATATCCTTTATTTTTTAAACCCACAACAGCTGCAGCAGCTCCATCTCCAAATAAAACACAGGTCGATCTATCCTTATAATCCACTATTGAAGATAGTTTTTCTGATGCAATAATTAAAATATTTTTATAAACTTTTTGTTCCACCAATGCCTTAGCAAGGGAAAGAGCATATATATACCCTGAACAAGCTGCTTGAATATCAACAGCAGCAGCTTGATATGCTTTTATTTTTTTTTGGATAATGCAAGAAGTTGAAGGAAAAATATAATCAGGCGTTAAAGTAGCTGTCATTATAAAATCTATCTCTTCATAACCTATCTCAGCATCTTTTATAGCTTTTTTTGCAGCTTCCACCCCCATATCAGAAGTATATTCATCATCAGCTGCTATCCTTCTCTCTTTAATACCAGTTCTTGTTACTATCCACTCATTAGAAGTATCAACCATTTTCTCTAAATCATAATTAGTAAGGATCTTTTTGGGAAGATATGATCCTGTACCTATAATATTTGCATTCATAAAAATATTTTATATTGATATGATATAAAAAAAAAGATTATTTTGTATTTATATGTATCCAAAAAAAATTTTAACATTAATATCTTTTTTAAAAAAACTACCAGGAGTAGGATTTAAAACCGCTGAAAGATTTGCATTCGAACTTATTAAATGGAATAAAGAAGAATTAAAATCTCTTGCAAATATTTTATACAATATAAAAGAAACTTTAAAAAAATGCACTACCTGCGGATGTTTAAAAGAAGAAGATCACTGTTATTTTTGTGATATAAAATTGAGGAATAATGATATCATCTGCATAATATCTTCTGAAAAAGATGCTTTTTCTATAGAAGAGATTGGTGCTTATAAAGGTCTTTTTCATGTTGTTTCACTTATCTCACCTATAGAAGGATTTCAAAAAGACGATAACAATGTAGATAATCTAAAAAAAAGAATCATTAACAATAACATAAAAGAGGTAATAATAGCATTAGATTCAACTCTTGAAGGAGATGCTACCTCTCTATTTTTAAAAAACAAACTAAAAAATCTAAATATTAAAATTTCTAGATTAGCTTTTGGTCTTCCTATCGGAAGCAGTTTAGAATATATAGATAAAACAACATTAGCAAAGGCTTTTTTTGGCAGACAAAATTTTTGATCGAGAAGTACAGGTAAAGTCTGACCCCCTGCGACCGATACAAATACCTTGCATCAGCGACCAAAATGTTTCAATCCCTGAAAGATTCAATAGTTCGATTTGAGAAAATTATAAATTTTTATAAAAAAAAATGAGTTCCATATCATTAAAATTAAAATTTTAAATCATGGAACTCCATATGCAACTCAATAAATATTGTAATTTGATGAAAATTGCAGGTAAAGAAAAATATTTTTCTATTAGAAAATCTATAGTGCTTGAAGCATTAAAAAATGGTATTAAACCAACAGCTGAAAAAAAATATGTCAAAAAACAGTATTCGTTTATGGATGAGGCGTTTTTAAAAAGAAGGAAATGATGGCCTTATTGATCGTAGAAATGGCCCAAATAATATTCCTCATAAAACTTCTAAAATTGTAGAACAACAAATTGTAGCTTATAGAAGTAGAGCTCCATGTTATGGAGCAAAAAGGCTAAAATATTTTTT
>LJUH01000015.1 GCA_001303765.1 Chlamydiae bacterium SM23_39 | reverse complement strand
TCAGCTCAGCTCATGCTGCAAAGGGCAGCTGAGCTGAGTCTTCGCGACTCCAAATTTATTTTTACATTTTACTGAAGTGTAAGATTATGTTCTACCTATTACAACTTACTTGTCTTGATTCATGGTCTCTAATTATTTTATTTTTTTCTCTTAATTTTTGTAGCATAATTTCTTTATTTCTTTGTAATATTTCTTTGTTTTTTTTTAGCAATTCAATTTTATTTCGTTATTCTTCAATCACGTCTTGATAAGTTGATTTACTTTTTAAAAATTCTTAATATTTGATCTTCTGAAAATCTTTTTTTCATGATTACTCCTTTTAATTAGTAAAGTATATCATGGATCAGATTTTGGGGAGCACGTCAATGCATTTAATTATATTTCTTTATTTAAATCAATATAAAAAATATTTAATTAGCAATTCCCGGAAGCAAATTTTTAATACGTGATTAAAAAAAAGTATTCGCAAACTTTTTTTGAAATTATTAAAATGAAATTCAAAAAAAGAATTATGTATATGGAAAAAACAAGAAAAAATTTATCAGCAGAAGGACTTATAAAAACAATCTATAATCAATTTAAGAAAATAAAAGATCCTAAAAATATAAATGGTAAAATATCTCTTACAGATTGCTTAATGTCTTGTTTAGCAATTTTTAGTTTAAAATATTTTTCTTTATTATCATTTGAAATAGAGAAAAAACTTCCAAAAGCTACATCTAATCTAAAAAATTTATATTTAGTAAAAAATCCTCCATCAGATACATATATGAGAAGAAAGGCTAGATCCTTTAGATCCCAAAACATTAAGACCTGCTTTTAAGAAAATATTTTCACATATTCAAAGAGGAAAAGATTTAGAAAATTATCAATATATAGAAGGTTATTATTTATTATCATTAGATGGGACAGGTCATTTTTCTTCAGAAAAAGTCCATTGTAAAAATTGCTGTGAGAAATATCACAAAAATGGACAAACAACTTATTATCATCAAATGTTAGGAGCTGTAATTGTACATCCTGAAAAAAAACCTGTAATTCCACTTTGTCCGGAACCAATAGTAAAGACAGATGGAAAAACCAAAAATGATTGTGAAAGAAATGCATCTAAAAGATTGTTAAAAGATAATAAGAAAAAAGATTCAAATAATGAATGGAAAAATTCTATAAAACACTATGAGCAAAAATAGTTAGCATCAATTTATACATTTTATTTATAATTTTAAAAGAACATAATCAAAGGTAAATCTTTTATCTGTTTGCGTTTGTTCATATGATATTCTTATTTTCCAACTAGAACTTATCATAGCATAAAGATCTATTTTAAATTCATTATATGCAGGCTCATGCTTTCTTTTACCATGGTGTGATTGTATATGAAGAGATATGTAAGGATTTAATCTAAAAAAAATATGAGTTAAAAAAGCTATTCTTTTATCCGATAGGGGAGAATCTAAAAGTAGTTCTTTTGGTCTAGAAATATCTAATATAAAATTATCTTTATCTGCTTTCCTAAAATCATATTTAGAACGATATCTACATTCTAATGCTAGGGCTATATCTTTATTTACTGTCCATCCTATTCGTAGATTAGAACTATCTAATATTTTTTTATCCAAATAAAAACCATTTTGAGAGAGTATAAATATAGATGGTAGATTCCAATTTATGTTGGCATATAACTTATAAAAATCTATAAGATTTACTAAATTAATAAAAGCATTTGCATAAATATTTAAATCAAAAGTAGGTTTTCCTTTTTTTTTTAATGAAAATAGCTGATTAGAAATACCAAAATCTATCATATTTAATTTATTGTATCCATCTTCTATTGAAAATATATAATGAGAGTCTATTCCTATATTTGGATTAGTTATTCCTGTATATTTAATATATGGTTCAATTACATGTTTGTATTTAGAAAATGATCTAGAAATTATTCCTTTAGAGGAAAAACCATATAAAAAAAGAAAAACAGCTTTAGGGTTAGAACTACTATAAAAGATACCATCTACTCCTATTTTAGGAGTAAAATTAATCCCTTTCATGTTAAAAGATTTTAATAGTTCTAATCTAGATTGAGCTCTAAAAGAGTTGATATCATCAAGAGCGGGGGAGATATCTTTGGAATATGCTATTTTTAAATATGATAAATTACTCCAACCGGAAAGTATCATATTATTTTTTATGTTTATAGGACGAAAGATAGTATAGAAGGTAGGTATATCCTCTTTTAATGTTTCAAAAGTATTAACTCTTGGCTGAGCATGTAAAAAAGTTATTAGATTTTTTTTTTGGTGATGAATTATTCCTTCTGTTTTTTTTGCTGTGTTTATTTCAAAATCATCACTTTTAAAATCGCTAGGCATTTTAATATCACTATATTTATCCCATGTTATTTTTGTTTGGGTTTTTTTGTTTATACTTTTAAGTTGATATGCTCCTTGGATACGGTATCTTTTTTTATTTTTTGGATCTTTTGGGACTGTATCTTCTGCTAAATAATTTTTTGATACAAAAAAAGATCTTTTATGGGAAGGAAAATACTCCATCTCTACAGCTCCTCCAGCACCTGTTCTAATCCTATAATCTAACCGTAAAAATAATAAAAATTCTTTCCATGAATAAGCTTGGTATCTAATACTACCTCTGGGTCCAGATTTTTTATCCCAATTAAATTTATATTTTATTATTGGTTTTTTAAAAAATTTTTTTAAATTTAAATGTAATGAAGGTAACCAAAGAGTGGGGATTTTAAAAAATCTGAAACGTATTTTTTTAGCTTTTAATAAATTTTTCTTTTTAACACTTACTTTTTTTGCATGTATATCCCATGAAGAATCTTTATTTTCACAAGTTGTTATAGAAACACCTTCTACTTTATAAGTTCCATTTTTTTTTAACTTGATTTTTTCTCCTCCAATGTAAAGAGGAGCTACATATGTTTTTCCGTTATATATGGTCCCAGATTTTTTAATAAAATCATATTCTAATTCGTCTCCTACAAATACTCTATTTTTATATAGTATCATTAGATCTCCATCTGCTTCCACTTTATGAACCCATTTATCTTTTTCTATTTTTTTTATATATTGTATTGTTTTAGCTTGTATTCTTAGATCTTTACTTTTTATAACTCCTCCTTCATGGGTTGTTAATATTCCATTAATAAAAGAGGGGTTTTTTAGATCTATCGTTAGTTCAGAAGTAGATATTTCTGAAAAAGAGTTATCATCTGCATTTAAAAATTTTATTCCTTTTTTTATCAAAGTGTTTTTAAGGTCATAGACTATATCATTGGAATTAGCAAAAAGAATTTTTAAAAATAGTAAGAATAATAAAAAAAAATATTTCATGGTAATTTAAAAATAGATTACGTAAACTTAAAAGTAAAAATCTTTTATTCAGTAGCTTTTAATAAAAGACCTGAGATCAAATATCTATTTAAAGGATGACAAATTTTTAAAGCATAAATTAAAAGTCTTATGCTTTCTTTTTCTTTTTTCTCAGCTAAAGTTAGTAATAATTCTATAAAAAATCTGTTTTTATTTTTTATAGATTCATTAGAAAAATTTTTTATTTTTATAGCTTTTCGTGAATATCTCTCTATACAATTTTTTATATATTTATCATAACCCTCTTTACCTATTTTATAAAGAGCTAGATTGCAATAATCCATGGTTATAGGATCTTTTTTATAACTATATTTTTTTAAAAGAGAGATGGATTTTTCACTGTTTTTTGAAGCTAAGAGAGATGTGATGCTAGGTATAAGAGAAAGATTTTTTTTATTTAATATCTTTTCTGCTAAAGATAAAAACAGATCTTCTTTTAAAGACATAGCATCTTTTAATAAGGATTCTTTTATTTTTAAAGATTGATTTAAATCTAAATTTCTTTTTTTAGCATTTTGAATTATTTGAAAACATTCTAAAGTTTTTCCTAATGAATAGGAGGGGTATATTATAAGATCATCTTCTAATAAAAATTCTTGAATAACATTTATAGATAAAGGATTTTTCTTTTTTAGAAGAGAGATAGCCGCATTAAGACGTATATTTTTGTTTTTATTTTTTAAAAATTTTAAAAGTATTTTTTCATTAAAAGATATGTTTCTTAAATAATTTATTGCATACAAATCTTCATTTTGTGCTAGTCTTTCTATCTTTTCTATCTGAGAGTTTTCTAATTTGTTTAATGCTATAAGAGATGCTAATTTTATTGTTGGTGTAGAATCATTTGAATATTTTTTAATTTTATCTATTGAATGAGAATCTTTTAACTCTCCTAAACAAAAGATTAAAGCTTCTTTCTCAGCTATATTACCATGATCTATTTTTCTTAATAAAGATAAAAGATCATCTCTTTTATTTTTAGCAATAGTTAAAATTGTTTCTAATCTTACATTAGAATCGAAGTCGAAAAGAAAATTTTTTAAATGGATAAGGGATTCATTTGTTCCAATAAGTGCAAATAAATGTGGGAAATAGGGTTTAAAAAATTTATTTAATTTTCCCATTAATAATTCAATCTCTTTTATTGCAGAAGGATGTTTTTTTATTGCTAAAGAATATACCGCTTGAAATCTTGTTTCTATAAAATTAGAATTTACAGCTTCTAATAAAAGAGAAGTTGCTGTTTCATCTTCTATAGTGGATAAAAAATGTAAAGCTGTTAATTGAAAGTATAAGTTGTCAGATAAGAGTCCTTTTTTTAAAATTTCTATTGTTTTTGAAGAACCAGAAATTCCAGCTCCAAATAAAGAGATATATATTTTTTCTTTATTATCACTTTTAGACCCCTCATTTAATATTATTAAAGCTATTTTTCTTAAAATTTCAAAATCATCATTTTTAAAAATTTTTTGATATGCTGAAATTGCGCTTTTATATTTTTTTTGTTGTATTAGATAAAATATATGATTACTATTTTCATTAGAAAAGATAATAGAAGTAAAAAAAAATATTGATATTAAAAAAAACTTCATTTTAATTTGGATATTACAAAAAATATCATCTCTTGTAAAATAAAAAAAAATGGAATAGTTATGATTGATTTAGATTATTTAAAAAGAACAACTGATAAAATTTTTTCTTTAGAGGAGTTAAAAGAAAAATTAAAAAGCAAAAAACCTTTAAAGATAAAATATGGAGTTGATGTGACAGCACCTTTTTTACATATAGGTCATGCGGTTAATCTTTGGATGATGCGCCATTTTCAAGAGAATGGGCATAAAGTTATATTTTTAATTGGAGATTTTACTACAAAGATTGGAGATCCAACAGGTAAAACAAAAACAAGACAGATTATTTCTAAAGAGGATATTGAAAAAAACTCTAAAGAATTTGTAAGACAGGTAAGCAAAATCTTAATAACCGATAAAAAAGTTTTTGAAATAAAATATAATTCTGATTGGTTTGATAAGATTTCTTTAGATAAATTTTTATCATTATCTTCGATGTTAACTTATTCAAAGCTTATACAAAGAGATATGTTTCAAAAAAGAATAAATAAAAATTTAGAGATACATATGCATGAGATGCTTTATCCTATCCTTCAAGGATATGATTCTGTTGTGTTAGAATCAGATCTTACCATCGTTGGAACAGATCAGCTTTTTAATGAATTGATAGGAAGGTTTTATCAAGAAAAGTTTAATCAAAAACCTCAAGTAATAATAACGACAAGAATAACTCCTGGAACCGATGGTAAAGAGAAACAAAGTAAGAGTCTGAGTAATTATATTGCATTAGATGATAATCCAAAAGATAAATTTGGAAAAGTTATGAGTTTGCCAGATTATTTAATTCTTTCATATATGGAGGTTTATACTAAATTACCGATGGAATTTATTGAGGATATCAGAGTGTCTATAAAAGAAAAAAAAATAAATCCAATGGATGCTAAAAAAGCTTTAGCTAGAGCTATTGTTGAGAGATATCATGGTTCAGAGATAGCAGAAAGAGAAGAGAGTTGGTTTGAAAATGCTTTTTCTAAAAGAAAAACTCCTGAAGCGATCCCTAAAATAGATGTTTCTATAGATGAAAATTTAATTAGTATTTTAAAAAAATGTATGCCTGATAGTTCTAAATCAGCTATCATTAGACTTATTAAACAGGGTGGAGTTAGGTTGAATGGAGAAAAAGTGGTATTTGAGGCTTTGCCTAAGGTCAACGATAAGGATATTTTAAAAATTGGTAAGATAAGATGGTTTGAGATTAGGTTGTCTTGAAAAATTCTGATATATTTGAAAATATAATAAAAGCGCTTACCATTGACATAACACCTGCAAAAAAATCGTTATAACGATAGAAAAAGTATCCATAAAATAAGATAAGACTAAATGATAATATCGATATTAAAATATAAACAATTTTTTTTTTAACAAAAAAAAGAATTGCAAAAAGAGATACACCAATAAATATTTCAAATAAAGAAAATATTTGATCTCCATGCCAAAAGGACATTACCCCTCCTAAAAGGACTAATATAGCATATATAATGGAAAAAAAAGTTACACTTTTCATTATATTTTAATAGAAACATTTTTTTTAGATTGTTACAATAAGAATTTTTATGGAAACTAAATTTTTTACAAAAGAAAATCTATCTATTGATGAGATAAGTTCTTTTTTTGAGAAAGGCGAAGTTATAGCTTTCCCAACAGAAACAGTTTATGGTATTGGTACAATAATAGAAGAAAAAGAAAAATTATATCTTTTAAAAAAAAGAGATTTTTCTAAAGCTTTAACTTTACATATTAGTAGATTAGGGGATGTCGAAAAATTTTCTGATGAAATACCAAAAGAATTTTATATTTTAGCAGACTATTTTTTCCCTGGACCTTTAACTATTATAATTAAAAAGAAAAAAAATCTTTTTATTAATGAAAGAGATAGTGTAGCTATAAGAATGCCTGCACATGGCATTACTCTTGATATTTTAAACTCTTTAAAAAACCCCATATTGGCAACATCTGCCAATATGTCAAATAATCCTGATTTAATAGATGCTAAGGAAGTATATGATCTTTTTAAAGATAGGATCAGAGCAGTTATAGATGGAGGCATCTGTCCAATAGGAACATCTTCAACAGTTATCTCTCTTATTGGGAACATAAAAATATTAAGAGATGGATTTATTTCTAAGGAGCAAATAGAAAATGTTTTGAAAAAAAACATTTAAAAATTTAATAAAAAAGTATGAGTATTAAATATGATACTTCGATAAATATTTTAAAAGAAAAAAATTCTAATTTAAATAGTTTTTTTAATCCTAAAAATGTAGCTGTAATAGGGGCAACAGATAGAGAGGGTAGTGTTGGTAAGACTTTAGTATTAAATCTTATTAAAGGAAAAAAAAATCTTTATCTTGTAAATCCTAAAAGAGATAATATTTTAAATATAAAAACATATCCTAATATTGGAAAAATATCTGATAAAATAGATTTAGCAATAATAGCTACTCCAGCTAAAACTGTTCCTAAATTAGTTTTAGAATGTATTAAAGCTAAAGTATCCTCTTTAATTATTATTTCTTCAGGATTTGGTGAGATAGGAGGTGAAGGGATAAAATTAGAAAATGAGATAAAAAAGTATTTATCTTCTTCAGATATGAGAGTAATTGGACCTAATTGTCTTGGAATAATAAATACTTATAATGAATTAAACGCTACTTTTGCTTCTGATATGCCTTTAAAAGGTAATATAGCATTTGTGAGCCAATCTGGAGCTTTATGTAGTGCTGTATTAGATTGGAGTTTAAAGGAAAAAATTGGTTTTAGTTATTTTGTATCTATTGGTTCTATGATTGATGTAGGATGGGGAGATTTATTGAATTATTTAGGAACCGATCCCAATACTTCAAGCATATTGATATATATGGAAAGCATAAAAAATGCATCATATTTTTTATCAGCTGCAAGAGAGTTTGCTCTTTTAAAACCAGTGATATTGATTAAAGCAGGAAAAACAGAAGAATCGAAAAGAGCTATTTTATCTCATACAGGAGCTTTAACAAGTAGTGATGAAGTGTTAAATGTAGCTTTAAAAAGAGTTGGGGTATTAAGAGTTGATACTTTAGAAGATCTATTTTCTATGGCAGAAGTTTTATCAAATCAACCTATTCCTAAAGGGCCTAATCTTTCCATTATAACCAATGCAGGAGGGCCTTCTGTTGTTGCAACGGATGAACTTATTAAAAATGGAGGAAAACTATCTTACCTAGATAAAGAGGTAAAGAAAAAATTAAATAAAGAACTTCCTTCTTTTTGGAGTCATAACAATCCAATAGATATATTAGGAGATGCTGATGCGGATAGATATTATAAGACTTTAGATATAATTACTAAAGATAAAAATTCAGATGGAATTCTGCTTATATTAACACCTCAATATATGACAAATGCTACAGAAGTTGCTAACAGGATAAAAAATTTTAAAAATGTAGAAAAACCTATTTTAGTAAATTTTATGGGAGGTAAAGAGGTAGAGGAGGGAAAAGAGATTTTGCATAATTCGCACTTCCCTACATTCTCTTATCCTGATGAAGCTTGTAAAACTTTTTCTTATATGTGGAAATATAGTTCTAACCTTAAAGAGATTTATGAGATCTCAGATATAGAAAGGAAAAAAGAGAATAAAAAAAAGATCAAAAAAAGAAGAGAAGCTGAAGATATATTTGAAAAAGCTATAAAAGATAAAAGATTTGTTTTAGATGAGCATGAATCAAAAAAAATTCTTCAAATTTTTGATATACCAATAAATCAAACATATGTTGCTAGAACAAAAAAAGAAGCTAACTCTATAGCAGAAAAGATTAAATATCCTGTTGTTTTAAAGGTTCTCTCAAAAGAGATTACACATAAATCTGATATAGGAGGAGTAAAGTTAAATATTGTGGATAAAAAGTCTTTAGAAAAAGCATATGATGATATTTTTTATTCATTAAAAAAATTGAAAAAAGAGAAATCTTTTGAAGGTGTTACCGTTCAAAAGATGATAAAAAAAGAAGGTTCAGAGTTAATTATAGGAAGCTTTTCAGATATATCATTTGGTCCTGTTTTGTTATTTGGAGCTGGAGGTAAATTTGTAGAAATTTTTAAAGATTATTCTTTAGCATTACCACCTCTTAATTCTAATTTAGCTAATAGTTTTATAAAAGATACAAAAATATATAAAGCTCTTTTAGGATTTAGAAATCAAAAAAAGGTAGATTTAAAATTTTTAAAAAATATTTTGATTAGATTTAGTAATCTTATTTCAGAATACCCAATAATAAAAGAGTGTGATATAAATCCTCTTTTAGCATTTGAAAAAGAAATAGTAGCTTTAGATGCTAGGATAGTTCTTCATAAAAAGGATGAACATATCCCATTAGCTATCCGTCCTTATCCTGCACAATATATCTCTTTTTTTAAAATTTCAAATACTCCTCTAGTGATTAGACCTATAAAACCAGAAGATGAAAAGTTATTACTTTATTTTTTTAAATTAATCTTCAAAACAAAGGAAGCGAAAAAGTTTTTAAAAGAAATAGATTATTCAGAATTTATTGTTAAAAAAAGACTTATCCATCTATGTTTTACAGATTATAATAGAGATATTGTGATGGTTGTAGAGATAAATAAAAAAGATAAAAAAGCAGTGGTTGGAATTGGAAGGTTAAATAGAATTTTAGGATCAAATGAAGCTGAATTTTCTTTAATTGTTATAGATAAGTGGAAAAATAAAAAAATTGGAACAAAAATTTTAACAACGCTTTTAGATATTGCAAAAAAGGAAAAAATTAAAAAAGTTAAGACTTTCATACATCCTGAAAATATTGCTATGAAAAAATTATGTCAGAAAAAAGGATTTACTTTTATTTTTGATAAAGATAAAAATATATTTTATGCAGAATTTTTATTAAAAAATTAAAATATAAAGGGTATCATGATTAAAAAAATACCTTTTTTAATTTTTATATTCTTTTTATCTTTTTGTTATGAAGATATAACATATGAATGGCTGATTGAATGTGCTCAAAAAACAGCATATACAGATCATATTCCTCATTTTAGGAGGTTATTTAATGTTTTAAAAGTAAATAAAAAATTTTTTTTATTTAAATTCTATTTGTTTAATTTTTGATAAGATATCTTTTAAAATTTTTTCTTTATCAAAGGATCCATCTACAGAGTAAAAATTAGAATTTTTTTTATAAAATTCTATTAAAGGTTTAGTTTTATTTTCATATTCTAATAATCTCTTATTTACTACCTCTACTTTATCATCATTTCTTTGATATAGTTCTCCTTGACATAGATCACAAATTCCTTCCTTTTTAGGAGGATAAAAAGTTTTATGGAAAGTAGCCTGACATTTTTTACAAACAAGTCTTCCTGTTATTCTTTCTATTAAAATATTTTTTTTTACTTCTAAATTTATAACAGTAATTTTTTTATTTTTAATTATTTTAGCAAAATATTGAGCTTGAGGTATATTTCTAGGAAATCCATCTAAAATAAATCCCTTATTGCAATCTTCTTTTTTTAATCTTTTATAAAGCATCTCTTCTACTAATTCATCCGGAACTAACAATCCTTTTTCCATATAGTTTTTAGCTTTTTCTCCAAAAAAGGTTTTGTTTTTCAAATTTTCTCTGAATAGATCTCCTGTAGAAATATGCGGAATATTTAATTTTTTTTCTAATGCAACAGCAATAGTTCCCTTACCAACTCCAGGAGGCCCTAGCAGTATTATGATTAAAGGTTTTGAATAGGAAAAATTAGCCATAAAAATAGTAATTAATAAAAAACACAGTTTTTTCACAACTGTTTAATTATAATAAAAAAACAGAAAATTATGCAAATTTATTTTACATTTAGCTGTAAAGTTTTTGGCGTTTTTATAGCATTAGAAACAGGACAATCATTAACGGATCTTTCTAATATTTTTTTTACTTTTTCTATGTCAGAAGCTCCTTCTACATCTATTATGATATTTATTTCTGAAAAGATTAATTTGTTATTTGCATCTAAATTCATAATTAATTTTGCTTTAGTTTTAACTTTATCAAAATTTGCATTTTCTTTTTCACATGCAATTTTAAAAGAAGCTATCATACAATTTAAGATAGATAAAGCAAAAAAATCTTCTGGAGTATATCCTTCACCTGGACCATAAAATTCTGTAGGTATACAACAAGTTATAGGTTCATAAGCATTTATATGTATTTTCCATTTATTACATATGCCACTTGTAGCTTCAGAATATACTTCAAAATTTAAAGGAAATTTGATCATTATGCCTCCTTATATTCTAAAAAAAGATAACATTTTTTTGAATTAGATTCAAAACATTAAAAAATTTTTTAAAATAAAAATAGATAAAAGATTATAATAGTTTTTAGATGGAAAAATTTTGTAAGTATAAAAATTCCTTAAAAAATTTTAAATATGGATTTTGGGATATTATTTTATGGAAATCTCGTTTATGTAGAGATGAAAGGTTGTATGAAAAAAAAGATTTTTCTGAACAAGAATATTTTATTCCTGCTAAATTTGATAAAGAAAAACCATATGTTGTTTGGATAAATCATAGTAGCTTTTGGGTAAAAATAAAAAATATCTCTATTCTAACAGATCCTGTCTGGAGTAAAAAATGTTTTCCCATGCCAATATTTGGAGCTAAAAGATTACATAAACCTCCATTTGATTTGGAAAAATTAGAAAAGATTGATTTTGTTTTGATTAGCCATAACCATTATGATCATTTAGATAAAAAAACAGTTTTAAAACTTAACAAATTATATCCAAATATACAATGGATAGTTCCTAAGGGATTAAAAAGGTGGTTTTTAAAAAAAAATATTTTTAAAGTATCGGAATTATATTGGTGGGAAAATATTCAGTTTAAAGATATATCTGTAACAGCTACAGCTTCTCAACATTTTTCTGGAAGGATGGTTTTTGATTATAACAATACTTTGTGGGTAGGATATATTTTAGAGATAAGAGATAAAAAAATGTATTTTGTAGGAGATACAGGATATAATGAGAATGACTTTAAAGATATTGGTAAAAAATATAAAAAAATAGATCTTTCTTTAATACCTATAGGAGCATATCTTCCAAGAAGATTTTTAAAACCTGTTCATATAAATCCAGAAGAAGCTGTTAAAATACATAAAGAAGTGAATTCTATTTTTTCTATAGGGATGCACTGGAAGACATTTCGTTTATCTGATGAGCCTATTTATCTACCTCCTCAAGATCTATCGATAGCAATAAAAAAAGAAAGATTAGATCCTTATTCTTTTGTAGTTGTAAAACCTGGTACTTATGTCAACTGGTAATTTATTAAAAATATATTTTAATGTAAAAATTTTAAATTTTTTAGATCAAATTTATATTTTTCAATATTATAAAAATTTAAAATATTGTTTCTTAGATATTTTTTTTATTTTTATATATCTTTTTATAAATCCTTATAAAATATCTAAAAAATTCCTTTTTAAAAAAAACAAAAAAAATATTTATATGTATGGAGAAACACCTATTAAAACTTTAAAAAGAATTGTAGAAGAATGTGATATATCTTCTAAAGATAAATTAATAGATCTAGGAGCTGGAAGATTAAAAACTTCCTTTTGGTTAAGTAATATTGTTGGATGCAATATATTAGCAATAGAACAGATACCTATATTTACTAAAATAGCTTTTTTTTTAAAAAAGATCTTTATGATTAAGAATGTTAAAATAAAGAATGATGATTTTTTAAAAATAGATTATGAAGAAGCAACAATAATATATCTTTATGGAACTTGTTTAGAGGATTATGAGATAAAAAAGATTTCAGAAAAAATAAAAAATAATACTAAAGTGATTTCTATAAGTTATTCATTAAGCCATTACTTTCCTAAGCAGTATAATTTAATTAAAGTTTTTCCAGTTGCTTTTCCTTGGGGAGAAACGAAATGTTATTTTTGTGTTAAAGTAAAAAAGGTTTAATAAACTTATTTTATAGAACTTATTGAAAGGGTTCCATTTAGGAAATGTTGTAAAAGCAACAATTTCATGAAAATTTTTTTAAAATTTTACTAAAAATACGTGTCTATTAATTTTTCTTTGTTGCCCAATATTTAGGTATAAATACTCCTCCTATTTCCTTTCTTACAAAATGATCTATTAAGATGGCTACTGTTCTAGGAAGTATTTGAAGAGAACTATTAAAATTATTTTCAGAAATTTTTTTTAATTTATCATATGTAATAAAATCCTTTAGAGGAAGTATTTTTTTATGAAATTTATAATTGCGATAATACTCCTCATAATAAAAATTTTTTCTCCTTTCTAGATTTTCAGAAGCTACTAAATAGATTTTTGGATTCATGAAAAAGGGTATTTTATCATAATCGTGATAAAGCTCTTCTTTTGGTATAAGATCTTTCATTTTTTTATTATTTAAACACTTTTCGAATAGATTTTTTGCTTTTTTATTTTCAACATTATTTAAGCAATCTTTTTTAAAGATTCGTATCAAATCATCATTACTAGTTGCTTTTTGATCATTAAAATAAATTTCTATTTTTCCATTAGTTAATTTAATATCCATATCAATAGCTTTTATATTCTTTATAATAAGGTGTTTTTCATTGTCTAGATCATTTGAATTGAACATTTGTTTAATTAAGGATACCATCTCTGTTTTGAATTTTTGAAAATGTTTATGTAATTTAATAAATGTTGTATCTATATTAATCAAACAAGGATTTTTAGAACTTAGCCATATATCAGAAGAATTAATAACTGACATTCCTTCTGGATCAAAATTTTTATATTCATCTAGTTTAATTTTATTTAATGCATATTGGCTTGTACATAAATGGGAACCATGTTTAATTTCGTTTGATGATAACAATACTCGAAATGCTAGATCTCCATATCTTAATAAAGGATATAAGGCAAACATGACTAATTTATTAAATTGATTTACCGAAGATAAACTATTTTTAGTAACATTAATTTGAGTTGTAGTTATTGGGATAATATTTTTTGATTGTGTAGAATGATATAAGACTATATTACTAAGCGATGGTGATTTTTTAATTTCTGTAATAACTGATTTTAACAATTCAATAACTGTTTTTTTTGCATCTTCTATGCTTTTGTTAAATGTTTTTTGATCATATCTTTTTATAAGACATTCAATATAATTGTCTTCCGAGAATTTACTAATATTTTTAAATTTATATCCATATTTTTTTAGTGTTTGTTTTAATTGTTCTTTCAATAAATTTATCATGTTTTCTCGATTAGTCTCACATTTACTAGTCTCACATTCACGAGATGATTCTTTGTCTTTCTCTTCCCAAACTTCAAAAGTATTTATTGATTCCAATGTGTTTGAAATTTCTTTTAATGTTTTAGAATGATTATAATAAAAAGAACGTATGAAATTTTCTAAAAAATCATCAACAAAAGTGCTTATATTAAAAAAACAGTTATATATAAAAATTTTAAATTTTACATGTTTTTGTTCAGTATCAATTATTAATTTTATATTTGGTAACAATTGTGCTTTTATTTCAGCAGCTTTATCTTTATTTATCTTTTCTTGATTTATAGTAAATTGTGTTAAATCATCGCAAATTTGATCATGCATTTTATATGTTATCATATATTCAAAAAGATCTTTTATAGGAGGAGGAATTATATCGATTATTTCTTTTAAATTTTTAGTCTTTTTAATTTTCTGAATAAGACCCGTTATCTCGTTTGTAATATTTTTTATATAATTTTCCGTATTTAATGAAGCACTTCCAATAATTAATTGTTCAATCGTGTTTTCAGTTTTTTCAAATGATATTAATATTTTTTTATTTTTTTTTATTGCTTTCCCTAGTATACTAGTATCTTCAAGCTGCAATTTTTCGTAATTTTTTAAATATTCTTCAAGGTCATTAGCCTCTTCAGTAGACATGGCAAAGATAGCTTGCCCCATTAAATTGTAAGTTGTTTCTATAATATCTTCTAAATTATTTTCATTTGCATAATAGATAATTCTTTGTAAATTAAGTAAATCCTTAGTTGTCAAGCTGCGATCTTTTGTAAATTTTTCTTTATATAGTTCGATTTTCTCCTTTATTGTTAAAGGAGGTTCTAATTTTATTTTATTTTCCTCAAAAGGATCCTTATTTTCCTTATGTAAGTAAAAAATTTCTTCTCCACCTTCATCTGATCCGTAAAAACTTTTTCTTAGATTTTTAATAGATTGTCTTTTATCTGTTTTTTTGTTACCTATTATGCAATAGTTTCTTCCTGATTCAGCAAATCCTCCATTAGTGAAAAACAATAATTTATTTATTTTTTTAGTGAACGAAGGACCCCATTGTGATTTCATTTCCTCATATATAAGTCTTTTACCTTGTTTATGTCCTATTATATCAGCATCCCAAAATTCTTCTGTTAAAGATATTACTACATCTGTAAATATTTTCTTATTGTAAAAATAAAAAACCATTTTAGGTTCACAAGGATCTTTAACAACCGGTGTTTTGCTTTTTCTAGTGGTTGTATTATTTGAAATTATTTTTCCTCCAAATTCATTCTTCGTTTTTTCTTTTATAACATTTAGAGCTCTATCTAAAGTTACAAAAAAGAATTCTTCCCTTGGATTTAAAAAAAGCTTCCATAGATTTTGAGGTTTTTTTCCATAGATTATTTTATATTGTATCCAATAGCCACCATAGTTGTCATAATAATGATGATGATTAAGTAAAATTTGAGCTTTTTTGGTAAAATTTGTAGTATTTTTTATTGATGGATTTTTTCTTGATAAGATATTTCTTAATAAGATAAAAATATTACTTGATAAGATAAAAGTATTATTTACTAATTTTTTATTATCATCAGTTTCATTAGAAAATTTTAATAGATTTTTTTGGAGGATATCAGAATTTTCATTTTTAGATGGCAAAGTGAAATAAATAGTATTTGTAACTCCTAAACCTGCAAAAATAAAAATACTAGAAGCAAGAAATGGGGAAAGAGACACTATTTTCCAAAAATTATTAGAAGTTATTTGAGATCCAACTTTTCCTAATATATAAACAACATTTTTAGGGTATTTGAATACCATAACACCTGTAATAGCTGCTGTAATTAAAAAAAATGTTCCTGCAGAACCTCCAATTATATTAAGAGTAATTGCAGTTATATTATTTTTGTTTTTTAAAAAATTTAGATTTTTTAAAAAACTACTTTGACCTTCAATTTTTTTGCACATAAATTCATATTTTATCATAAATATTGCTTAAAAATGAACCGTAAACATCATAAAAAATTAGTTAAATTAATTATAAAATATTAATTTAATTATTTTTTTCATTAATTATATAAAAGTTTTTAAGGTTATTTTTTAACTTTTTAATTATTAACTACTTGTGGGCGATAATTTTTGTCTGTTTTTTGATATTTTATTGTAATTATGTTATAATTATTAATATAAAAGAATGTTAATTAATAAGGTGTAATTATGAGTATGATGTCAAATAAATCAGAAAATATTGAAACAAAAAGAACGGTTACAAATTTCAAAGATCCGGCTCTTAAAAAGGAAAAACTTGGAAAACTAATAAATGAGACATATAAAGTTGCAGGAGAAGTTTTTGAAGTGTTTTTACCTCATTTATCCATTGGAAGTAAATGTTATAAACACTGCTTCTTAACAAAAGATTTGCCTCTCCATGAAAGAGTTTGCCTGTTTGTTTTTGGAACATATCTTCTTACTCTTAATAAGGGCTTAGAAAAAAAACGTTTTAAAGGCCTTAAGCCTTTTGACAGATTACATCCTGAAAGAAGAAATGCTTTTAAATATAAGGTTAAGATAGTGAACCGCTTAGCAGGTAAAAATGAAAAAAAACGACAAAAACTTTCCTTTTTAATGGAAAACGTTGAAGATGGTAGATATGCATTAAGAGAATATTGTAATCATGCATTAAATATGCACAATATTTTGAAAATAGATGAAAAGACGGGAGAAAAAATTGAAAATTTAAAACAAATGAAAATAAAACAGATGCAACATGAGTGCTTACAACTGCTTAAGAACCAAGTAAATAAGGTAAACAGCGAGACAGTAACCAAAACTAGTCTCATTGCAAATAAATACATTAGCTCTCTTAGTCTTAATTCTTTAAACATTAAATCTAGACAGAAACTATATAAAGAAAATTCTGATTTTTAAAAAATTTTATTCCAATTTTTATAGAAAAATGATATATTTATTTTATAAAAATTTAGGAGTAATAAATGCAACCTAGTTTAAATTTTTATAATAGCTCACTATTTAATGCTTGTTTAAAGGCGCTTAGCATTAAAAAAATCATAGATAAAAGAGTAAGCAAAAAGTCTGTTAAGGAAGCTATTAGTCGTATTAATCCAGAAGAAGAATTTTCTCTATCTCCACCATCTATAGGAAATAAAAATTTTCATTCTTTAATATCAAATACTGGATTATATTTACTAATAACAGCAACGACTGTACTAGCGGCTAATATAATTTTAGGCTTTAAAGAAGAAAAAGAAAATAGTGAAATTTATAAAAAAGAAGAAAATAGAAAATATTTAGATTTATGAAATCTAAAGAATTAAAAAATTTTTAAATTCCTTATATATTTGTAATATTTTATAAATATGATATGGAAGAAAAAAGACTCTTTCTTGCATTCGATATATTTTCTCCTTGGATAGAAGAAGAACCTAAGGGAAGATATATAGATAAAAATTTTCGACATTTAACATTAATTTTTTTAGGAAATGTAAAAAAAGAAAAAATAGACGAAATTATTTCAAAATTGCCCATTCCATCTTTTCAAATAGGAGCTGTTGGTATTTTTGATAAAATTTTATTTATTCCTCATTTTCATCCCAGAGTAGTTGCTTTTAATATAAACTGGCTTATTTTAGAAAAAGATATTTTAGAATATAGAAAAGATCTTATCTCTTTTTTTAAAAAATTGGATATTTTAGTAGATGAAAAACCCTTTTTATCACATGTAACAGTAGCTAGAAAAACTTTTGATAAAAAATCTTGGAAAAAAAATTTTATAAAATTGCCACTTGCAATAAAAAAAATCAATTTATATGAAAGTTTAAAAAATTCTAATTATCAAAGTCTTTTTTCGTATGATTTAATTTCACCCTTCGAAGAATTAGAACATACGGCAGATATAGCTTTTAAAATAAATGGCTATGATTATAACCATCTTTTCATAAATGGGTTTATAGCTCTTTGTTTTAAATTTTTTAAATTTATTGAATATTTTCCGAAAAAGGTTTTTTTCATTAAAAATATCGATGATGTAATCATTGAATTAAATGATTTAATAAGCAGAATGGATAGCGAGATAGGTAGTCCATTTAAAGCTGTTAGCTTTCAAGCTAATGTCGTTTCTAAACAAAATTATTTAGAATGGGAGATGGTTGTAGATGTATGATTTAAAAAAAATTGGACCTTGTACTTATTTTTTAGAAAAAGAAGAAGGTATGAGAGTTCCAGGGTTAATAATAGCTTCAGAAAAATTATTACAAGATATCGAAATTGAAAGACCTCTTATCCAAGTGAAAAATGTAGCATATCTAAAAGGAATAGTAGGGCATAGTATTGCTATGCCAGATATCCATTGGGGATATGGGTTTCCAATAGGAGGGGTAGCTGCTATGGATGTAGAAGAGGGGGTTATAAGCCCAGGAGGAGTAGGATATGATATTAACTGTGGAGTTAGGTTAGCTTTGGTACCTATAGAATTTAAAGATCTTAAAATAGAAGTTAAAAAAAATCTTTTAAAAACAATTTATAAATTAGTTCCTTCAGGATTGGGATCAGAAAAAAAAGAAGCAAAAAAGTTGAATGAAGAGGATTATAAAAATATTGCTATTATGGGAGCAAAATGGTCTTTAAATCAGGGATATGGATTTGAACAAGATATTTACCATACTGAAAATGAGGGGGCTATTGAAAATGGGGATATTGGAGTTATTTCATTAAGAGCAAAAGAGAGAGGAAGAAGACAGCTAGGATCTGTTGGATCAGGAAACCATTTTATTGAAATAGGAGAAATAGAAGATATAAAAAAAACAGATATTGCAGAAAAATGGAAGGTAAAAAAGGGATTTACCTATATTTTAATACATTCAGGATCTAGAGGTTTTGGTCATCAGATATGTCAAGATACTTTAAATGATTTTATAAAAAAAGGGTTTGCAAAAGATCTTCCAGATAAACAACTAGTTGCTGCTCCTATAAAAAGCAGCGAA
Organism: Chlamydiae bacterium SM23_39; assembly: GCA_001303765.1. Taxonomy (GTDB): domain Bacteria; phylum Chlamydiota; class Chlamydiia; order Chlamydiales; family SM23-39; genus SM23-39. The sequence continues at coordinate 3,062 of LJUH01000015.1, read as the reverse complement.
GGTAAAAAATATATAAGTGCAATGGCTGTTGCTGCAAATTTTGCTTTTAATAATAGACATCAAATTTTGCATAATGTAAGAAAGGCTTTTTCAGAGATATGTAATATAGAACCTTCTTCTATAGAACAATTATATGATGTATGCCATAATATTGCTAAATTTGAAGAATATGAAATAGATAAAAAAATAAAAAAGTTGTGTGTACACAGAAAAGGTGCTACTAGAGCATTTGGAAAAAATGCTGAAGGACTCCCAGATATTTTTAAAAGTACAGGACAGCCTGTTTTAGTTCCTGGAGATATGGGAAGAGCAAGTTATTTATTAGTAGGGTTGGGAAATGAGCGAACTTTTCGTAGTTCTTGTCATGGAGCTGGTAGAGCAAAGAGTAGAGCTCAATCTTTTAAAGCTTGGAAAGGAGTAGATCTTATAAACCATATGAAAAAAGAAGGTGTGGATGTTATGGCTGCTTCAAGAGGAACAATTGCTGAAGAGATGCCTGATGCATATAAAGATGTTAACGAAGTTGTTTGGGCTACAGAACAAGCGGGACTTGCAAATATAGTAGCTAAATTAAAACCCCATATGGTTATAAAGGGATGATTAAAACAAGAGTTGTAAAGATAGGTGAAGTAGAGATAGGGGGAAATAGTTCTATAAAAATTCAATCCATGATAAAAATACCCACATCTCAAATATCCGATATTGTAAAAAAAATCATAGAATTAAAAAATATTGGTTGCGACATAATAAGGATAGCTATTCAAAATAAAAGAGATATTTTATATGTTGAAAAAATAAAAAATATCCTTATTAAAAAAACATGCAATATTCCTATTATTGCTGATCTACATTTTTATCCTGAGGGTGCTATAGATGTTGTAGAATTTGTGGACAAAATTAGAATAAATCCAGGAAATTTTGGTAAAAAAGATAAATTTTTAGTTTTAATAGAAAAATGTAAAAAATTCAATAAACCTATACGAATAGGTGTTAATTGGGGATCTTTAGATAAAGAAATAATAAAAAAATATGGAAAAACAAAAGAAGCTATGGTTAAATCTTGCTTAGAATATGCTGAGATGGCTATTGCGAATAATTTTTTTGATTTAATTTTTTCTTTAAAAACATCGAATTTGAAAACAACTCTAAAAAGTCATCTTTATTTGATAAAAAAGATGAAAGAAAAAAAATATGATTTTCCAATCCATATAGGAATAACAGAAGCAGGGGAGGGGATTGAAGGAAGAATTAAATCAATTATTGCTTTAGGATATCTTTTAAATATGGGAATAGGAGATACTATAAGGATCTCTTTAACAGAAGATCCCATAGAAGAAATTTATTTTGCTAAAATATTATTAAATTTTGTAAAAAATTTTCCTATAAGTTGCTCTGAAAAGGTTTATTATAAAAAAAATCCAATTATTGTTTTAAATAAGGATTATGATGGTATACATAAAGAAATAGATGCTCTTTTTGGTAAAAAAGAGATAAAAATATTTTCTAATAGATTAAAAAAAAATTATAGTAAAAAAGTAATAATTAAAGAAGGTTATATCATAAAAAATAATGAAATAATTTTTTTAGATGCAAAAGAAAAAAATATACAAATAGCCAAGAAATTAAAAGAATATTCTTTAAAAAATAAGATAAAAACTATTTTATTATTTCCTTTTGATGATAATTTAAAAAAATTTTATGAAGTAGGTCTTTTATTTTTAAATAATACGATTGATGGAGTATATATAAACTCTCAAAAACCTGATTTATTAAATATTCTTTTTTCTCTTATAGAAGAAGTCACCGATAGATCTTTTTTAAAACCTAAATATATATCATGCCCAGGATGCGGAAGGACAAGATATGATATTAAAAAAGTTGTTAATGATATAAAAAGAGAAACAATTAATTATTTTGCGGATATAAAAATAGCTGTTATGGGATGCATTGTAAATGGACCTGGAGAGATGGGGGATGCAGATTTTGGAATAGTTGGAAAAGATAAAAAAAGAGTAGATATTTATTTTAAAAATAAAAGGATTTTTAAAAATATAGATTATTCTGATGGGAAAAAAATTCTTTTGAAAATGATTAAAGAATCTATCAAAATTAAGAATAGATAATATGTTCTAGCCACAACTTGAACAGACAGTTTTCAAATAGCCTCTTTTTTATAAGATTTTTTCTGTCTAACATCTTTTCTAAAGCCATATATTTTGACTCTAAAAAAGTTTTTATTGGTGTTTTGCCATAACAATATTTTCCTGAATGCACTCTGTTACTATTATATTCTTCTATCCAATTGTCAAGATCTTTTTGCAGCTCCTCTATATTTTTATATACCTTTTTTCTAAATGCTACTGAATAAAATTCATTTTGTATTGTCCTATGAAATCTTTCGCAAATACCATTTGTCTGAGGAGACTTAACCTTTGTTTTAGTATGATCAATATCTTCAATAGTTAAATATAATTGATATTCATTTTAGATTCTAAAAAAGTTTGCATAGGAGTCTTTCCATAGCAATACTTTCCTGAATGAGTTCTTTCATTGTTATATTCTGCAATCCAATTGTCAAGATCTTTTTGTAGCTCTTCTATACTTCTATATATTTTTTTTCTAAATGCAGTAGAATAAAATTCATTTTGTGCTGTTTGATGAAATCTTTCACATATTCCATTTGTCTGTGGAGATCTAGCTTTTGTTTTTGTATGATCTATATCTTCTACAGCTAAGTAAAGTTGATACTCGTGTCTTTCTATAGAGCCACAATATTCTGTTCCTCTGTCTGTTAAAATGCGAAGAACATCTAATTTTTCTTCTTCAAAAAAAGGTATAACTTTATCATTTAATATATCAGATGCAACTAAAGCATTTTTTCTATCATATAGTTTTACAAAAGCTACTTTAGTATATGTATCTATAACGGTCTGTTGATAGATTCTGCCAACTCCTTTAATATTACCAACATAATATGTATCTTGAGAAAGTAAATAACCCGGATGTGCTGTTTCAATTTCTCCTTTAGCTATTTTTTCATATTTTGCTTTTTCCAGTGCTTT
>LJUH01000058.1 GCA_001303765.1 Chlamydiae bacterium SM23_39 | reverse complement strand
AGGTAGGTTTTTCTTCGATATTTTGGACACCATATTAAGTGGTACCCAACATTAAAAACACTTGTTTTTGTTTTATTGTATTTATTCATAAAAAAAAATATATGCATTAAAAACATATAATTCAAGATTTTTTTTTAAAAATTCATCCAACGATTTTAATCGTTGGCTTTCTTTTTTACTTTTTCGTAAAATTAAAGGAAGTTAAGGATTAAATATTTTTTCATGCATTTCAAATTAGATTAAATCTTCCTTATATAAATCAAAATTGTTTCGAAAAAAAGTCCTATAATTGTTTCTATTACAACATTTTTATCTCAATTCATCTAATTTAAAATTTATTTGAAATTTTACAATCACCATTGATTATAATGAATTTTTTCTCTTTTAAAATTATCTTTTTGTTTAGGTTTTTCATCTGGATATCCTAAAACAATTAAAGCAAAAGGAATAATATTTTTAGGAATTTTCAACATCTTTTGAAATTCTAAAACCCTCCCTTGTCTAGGATATACACCAGTCCATACTGCACCTAAAGATTTTTCATGAGCAGCTAAAAGTAAATTTTCTGTAGCAGCAGAACAATCTTGAATCCAAAAGCCTTCTCTTTCACCTTTGTCATCTCCACATACTAATATAGCAAGAGGAGCATCTTTTGCCATCTGAGAATAAGGACAAAAATCTGGTATTTTTGAAAGAATATCTCTTTTATCAATAACAATAAACTGCCATGGTTGCTCATTCATAGCTGAAGGAGCACTCATAGCTGCTGATAGAATCTCTTCTATAATTTTACTATCTATATTTTTTGATAAATATTTTCTTATGCTTTTTCTTGTACGTATAGCTTCTAATGTTTGCATTTTTTCACCTTTTCTTTTAAAAAATTAAAAAATATATTTTAATTTTTGTAAAACAATAATTCATTTTTTAAATATCCAAAAAATCAAATTAAGCAAAATAGTAAGAAAAATGCTTATAAAGATACAGGTAACAACAGGGAAAAAAAAAGAAAATTTTTCTTTTTTAATAACTATATCCCCTGGTAGTTTATTAAAAGGAATTCCTATTTTACCTCCTATCAAAAAGATAAGTCCTATAACTGTTATAAATATACCTAAAAAAATAATATATTTTGCATACATATCTTTAACTATTTTTTTAAAAAATTTAATTTTGAAAAATATTTTTTCCAAACAACATTAAATAAAAAACTAATCCAGATACCTATTAAATAAATACCAACCAATCTTATCATATAAAAAGGTATTTTTAACAATGGAAAAAAGATAACTATACCTAAAAAAACCAAAATAGATCTAAAAATAAATTCTTTAAAATTTTTAGAAGCTGGTAAAAACTGTTTAAACATTTTACTAAGACAAAGGCCTAAATTAATACTCATAACTCCTATAATAAAAAAAATAACATATTCCTTTTTAAAAAAAATAAAAAACATAGGTAAAATCTGACTTAAAAAAAGGACATAAATAAATTTTATTTTTTTTATAAAATATTCTATTTTAGGTAAAAAATAAAAATATATATATATCATAAATAATCCTAAAAGCCACCCTCCTAAGATATCTGTAGGGAAATGAACACCTAAATATATTCTAGATAAACTTACCCAAAATATAATATTTAAACCTAATATCAATGCTATTGTTTTATTCTTTAAATAGTTAATAACTAATCCAGCATAAAACAGAGCATTTTGTGCATTACCACTTGGAAATCCATATCCTTTAACATAAAAAATAAAAACGGAAGGATCGATGTTAAAAGGTCTAGGTTGTTTAAAAAACATTTTAAAAAAATCATTCAATATAACACCTAAAATAAAAACATATAAAACTTTTATTCCTACCTTCCAATTAGATGCCCAAATAATAGATATCAAAATAATTATAAAAATAGGATTATCTATAAGGTTAAAAATTTTAAAAAATTTATCAAAAAAAGGAGATTTTATCTTTTGTATGAACTCTATTAAATTAAACTCAAAAAAATGGATATCTTTCATAATTTTGAAAATAATTTTTTTAAATGAAAAATACAAATTATTTCTCTTTTAAAAAATAACTTTCTAATATTTTAGGAATCTGATCTACTGTTACAGAAGAATAAACATCCTTTCCAATTTTAATAATAGGAGCTAATGCACAAGCTCCAAAACATCTAGATTGCATTAAAGTAAACAACCCATCTTTTGTTGTTTCTCCAAAATCTATTCCTAATTCTTCTTTTAATTTTTCTGCTAAAATATCAGACTTTTTTATATGACATGCTGTTCCCATACATATATTAATAACATACTTACCGATAGGTTTTAATTTAAAATAGTGATAAAATGTTGCAACACCTGTTATTTTAGCAAGAGGAATATTCATAAGATAAGAAACTTTTGTTAAATTTTCTTCCGAAAGATATCCATATTTATTTTGAATCATATGTAAAACTTCTATAAGATTAGATTCGCTATTTTTTTCATTTTTTATACTCTCAATGAATTCTATTATATCAGAAGGTAATTCATTCATCTTATACCTCTTGGATATTTAGGTGAATATCTTGTATGAAGCAATTTTTTAGCTATGTTACTACCTGGTTTTTCTAAAAATTCTTCATATATTTTTTTTATAGAGGGATTATCTTTAGATGTCCTATACTTCTTTTTTTTGTCTATACTATACAAAACCTTTGCTCTTTTTGCTAAAAGATTAGTATCTAAAAATATATATGGATCATTTGGATAGGGTTGCCCCCCTCCTCCAATGCATCCACCAGGACAAGCCATAATCTCAATAACATGAAATTCTTTTTCTTTTTTTACAACCTTATCTAAAATATATTTAGCATTCACAAGTCCATTAGCTATAGCTACACTTAATTTAATATCTTCTATAATAACTTCTCTTTCTCTTCTACCTTCTACTGCTCTTACTTCTCTAAATTCTATATCTTCATCTTTTAAAATCTTACCTGTGATAACTTCTGCTGCTGTTCTTAGAGTAGCTTCCATAACTCCTCCTGTAGTTCCAAAAATATCTCCCGCTCCTGTTGATTCTCCTAAAGGAGAATCGAATTCTCCATCTTCCAATCTTTTAAAATCTATACCATAACTTTTAATCATCCAAGTAGCTTCTCTTGTTGTTAAAACAGCATCTGTTAATTTTATATTATCGAGCATGAGTTCCTTTCTATCCATCTCAAATTTTTTAGCAACGCAAGGCATAATAGCCACAACAAAAATATCTTTAGGATCTCTATTTATCTTTTTACTATAATAAGTTTTTGTCAAAGTAGAAACCATACTCATTGGAGATTTACAGCTGGAGGTGTTTTCTATTAATTCTGGATAAAATTTTTCCATAAAATTTATCCAACCTGGAGAACAGGAAGTTATAAGAGGTAATTTTTTTTTATCCTTAAGTCTATTTATAAGTTCATTGGATTCTTCTACAATAGTAAAATCCGCTCCTATATTTGTATCAAAAACAGCATCAAACCCTAATTTTTTAAAAGCAGTTATCATCTTACCCGTACAATCAGTACCTGGCGGATATTCAAAATCTTCTCCTATTGCTGCTCTAATAGAAGGAGCTGTCTGAACAACAACATATTTATTTTTATCATTTAAAGCTTCCCATACTCTATCTGTATGTTTTTTTTCTAAGAAAGCAGCTGTAGGACAAACATTAATACATTGCCCACATTGAATACATACAGAATCATCCATATTAGCAGAAAAAGCAGGAGTTACAATAGTAGAAAATCCTCTATAATGTTGACTCAAATTATAAACTCCTTGAATCTCACTACAAACTCTAACGCATCTACCACATAAAATACATTTTTCTGGATTTCTTATAACAGCTTTTGAGGAATCTTCCAACTTATATCTCTTTCTTTCCCCTTCAAAATATCTTTCTCTTATCCCTAAAGAATATGCTAATTTCTGCAATTCACACATGGTATCTCTTTCACAAATCTGACACTCTCTAGGATGGTTATCTAAAATAAGTTCTACAATATCTCTTCGAGCTTGTCTTACTTCAGGAGAATTTGTCTCTACCTCCATATTATCCTCTACTTTAAATGAACAAGAAGTAATAAAATATTCATATCCTTTAACTTGAACAATACATACTCTACAAGCTCCTTCTATGCTGAGATGTGGATGGTAACATAGTCGAGGAATATGGATCCCCACCGTTTGAGCTGCTTCCATTATTGTCATATTAGAGTTAACAATAATCTCTTTACCATCTATTTTTAATTTAACTTTTTTCATTTTTTATATTCTTTTTACTGCATTAAATCTACAAACTTCAAAACATTTTCCACATTTAATACATATATTTTGATTTATTTCATGTGTTTTTTTTATCTCCCCAGAAATACATTTAACAGGACAATGTCTTGCACATACTCCACAACCTACACATTTATCAGGATCTATTTCATATTTAATTAAAGCTGCACATTTTTTTGCTATACATTTTTTATCTTTTATATGAGAGATATATTCATCTTTAAAATATTTTAAAGTACTTAAAATAGGATTAGAAGCAGTTCTTCCTAATCCGCAAAGGGATGCTTTTTTTAAAAGCAATGCTAACCTTTCCAATTTTTCTAAATCATCTAAAACACCTTTACCTTCTGTTATCCTTTTTAAAATTTCTAACATCCTAAAAGTACCCTCTCTACAAGGAACACATTTACCACAAGATTCATCTTGGCAAAAACTCATAAAATATTTAGCAATACTAACCATGCAATCATCTTCATCTAATACTATTAACCCTCCACTACCCATAACAGAATAAATATCTTTTAAAGTCTCATAATCTATCTTAGTATCCATCAAATGTTCTGGTATACAACCACCTGAAGGACCTCCTGTTTGAACAGCTTTTATTTTTTTTCCATTAGGAACTCCTCCACATATATCAAATACTATCTCTCTTATAGTTGTGCCCAAAGGAACTTCTACTAATCCTGTATATTTTATTTTTCCTGATACTGCAAAAACTTTAGTGCCTCCGCTATTCTTCGTTCCTATATTAAAAAATTTATCTCCTCCAATAGATAAAATAACTGGCAAATTAGCTAAAGTCTCAACATTATTTATAACAGTAGGTTTTCCCCAAAGCCCTTTAACAGCAGGATAAGGAGGCCTTACACTAGGTTGTCCCCTTTCTCCTTCAATAGAATGGATCAAAGCAGTCTCTTCTCCACATACAAAAGCTCCTGCTCCCAATCTAATTTCAAGATCAAATTCAAAATTTGATCCCAGTATTTTTTTTCCTAAGATATTATTTTTTCTACATTCTTCAATAGCTTCTTTTATCCTTTTAACTGCCAAAGGATATTCTGCTCTAATATAAAAAAAACCTTTTTTTGCCCCTATAGCAAATCCTGCAATAACCATTCCTTCAATAATAGAAAAGGGATCTGATTCAAGCATACTTCTATCCATAAATGCTCCTGGATCTCCCTCATCAGCATTGCATATTATATACTTAGTTTTTTCTTTTGAAGAGATAGCAAATAACCATTTCTTATAAGTAGGAAATCCTGCTCCCCCTCTTCCTCTAAGAGAAGATCTCTTTATCTGATCTATCAACCAATCAACATCATTTTTTTCTAAAAGAGTAGCCATTGCTTTAAATCCAAAAAACTTTATATATTCATCTAAACTAGTTGGGTCTACAACACCACAATTTCTAAGCGCTATCCTACTCTGAGAACAATAAAAGGGAAGGTTTCCATAAAATTCAAAAAACTCATGAGTTATAGGTTCTCTTTCTAACTCTTTTTGTATTTCAGTCTTATGATCTATTAATTTACAAGGTTCACAAAGAAGATATTTTTCTAAAATCTCTCCTTTCTGAATATGAGAGACAAATATCTCATGCATGATTTGTCTATTAACTTTTTTATAAGAAAATATAGATTTATCCGGAAATATTATTGTAACAATAGGCTCAAAACTACATCTTCCGGTACATCCTACTTTTTTAAGATAGACATCCTTTCTTTGGGAAGCTAAAATATGTTTTTTTATCTCATCATGCACATCTAAAGAACCCGATGAATTTTCACAAGTAGCATCTCCTACTTGAATAACAACTTTATCCTTAAAAATAGAAGAAAGCTTATTTATGGCTTGCTCATATAAACTATTATAATTTTTTAAAATATCTTTAACCATTTATCCTTTTATACAACACAAAATATTTTATAAAAATAATATTTTTTTTAATTTTATTTTTTAAAAAATTTTTAAAATTCTCAAAAAAAATAATTTTTATAAAAAAGAACTTATGATAATCTAAAGTTAAACTATAGATTATAAAATGAAGTATATCTATAAAAGATTATTAATGGTTAATCTTAAAAAGATTGCGACAAAATTTGGAATAATTACTTTATTAGGACCAAGATAATCTGGAAAAACCACACTTGTCAAAGCTGCTTTTCCCAATAAACCCTATGTAATATAAGAGATGTCATTGCATATTAATGAGTTATTGTATTCAAATTATTTTTTGTCCTTTACAAAGGGTTTTTAAGATCTATATTTTTCTCAAAAATCAAGGATATAAATTTAGTTTTAGGAAGTATTTGGAATATATTGTTGTATTATACTGTTAAAAAAATGTTCTCAAGAATTGATATAAAAAAGCATAAATATTGATGTCATTTTATGCCAAGTATTGTAAAAAATTCTACAAACCCCTTTTGCCTGCTGAAATAGTCTACAGCATAGCAATTGAGTTTGATCTATTAAAAAAACTAACATTATTATTAGCCCCATTACACTGCAAAAATTTTCTTTGCCATGTCCAAAGTTATGTTCAAA
>LJUH01000057.1 GCA_001303765.1 Chlamydiae bacterium SM23_39 | reverse complement strand
TCATAAAAAAAAATATATGTATTAAAAACATATAATTCAAGATTTTTTTTTAAAAATTCATCCAACGATTAAAATCGTTGGCTTTCTTTTTTACTTTTTCGTAAGTAGTAAAAAATGGATGATTATTGCGGGAAAAATATTTTGAAAGTATTAATTTACATTGAGGACCATATAAATGATGAAATAAAAATCGAAGATTTGACTAAAATCGCTTGTTATTCTTCTTTTCATTTTCAAAGGCTTTTTCGATTGATTGTAGGAGAAAGTGTTTATAAATACATAAAGCGCTTAAGAATGGAAAGAGCAATGCAAAAATTATATGGTTCATATCAAAGTATTACCAACGTAGCTCTTGAAGCTGGCTTTGAAACTCCTTCAGCTTTTTCCAAGGCATTTAGACAATGCACGGGAAGAAGTCCAAGAAATTATAGAAAACTTTATAAGGAGATAAATATGAGTAAAAAAAAATTAATGATTTGGCTATGATTCACCCCGATGAAATTAAGAATATTGAAGAGATACCAGTTCTTTTTATTAGAAGAATGGGTAATTATAATATTTCTTCAAAAGAAGCTTGGGATGCTATGATGGCATTTATAAAAGAGAATAATCTTGATGTTAAAAAATTAAGATATTTTAGTATGGGGCATGATGATCACAAAATAGTAGATGAAGAAAAGCTTAGATTTGATGTATGCATTCAAGTTCCAGAGGATCAGAAGATTTCAGTAAAAGGAGAAGTCAATCATAAGGTTATTAAAGGTAGGAAATACGCAATTTTCGTTTGCAAAGGACCTGCTGATACTATGGGGGATATCATAAATGATGCATTCGATAGAATTTTTCTTAAATGGCTTCCTGATAGTAAAGAAAACTATGATGAAAATCGAATTTGTTTTATGGAGCATAGGGGAGAGACAACAAAAATTTATGTCCCATTGGTTTAAAAAATGATGGTTCACATATTTTTGAGCATCATTCTTTATTGCTAATATTTGGGAAATATATTTGTTTGATTTTGATTTAACAAATCATTTATGATATGTATAAAATTAAATTCAAGAAGAGTTAACCATGCACAAGGCATAGATTTTAGTTTATGGGCTTGTTGAATTCTAAATAAACAAGCCCTTCAACTGTATAAAAATTTTTAAAAAAAATTCAAATTATCTAATATTTCTAACTAAAATACTCTTAGTTTTAAATAAGGATGTTTTTTTTATTATAAATTCGAAATTTTCTAAAAAAACAACCTCACCTATTGAAGGATGATATCCTAAAAATTCGAAAATAACATCACTTAAAGTCTTATTTTTATCAAAAGGAATGTTTGCTTTAAATTTTTTATTAAAATCGGATACTAACATCTTTCCTGATATATTTTTTTCTATGAAAACCTCTTTTTTTTCTAAATGTTTTACCTTCTCCATCTCAAAAATCCTATCAAAAATCATATCTAATGTTAACATTCCAGTGGCTTGTCCTAACTTATTTAAAACAACCGCAATTATTTGGTTATTGTGTCTAAACTGTTTTAAAATATCTAAAATAGAACTATTCTCTATGATAAACCAAGGGGAACTACCATAATTTATTATTCTTTCTTTTGATGTTGTTTTTAAAATATCTTTAAGCTTAACAATAGATACTATTTGATTTTTATTTTTATGATAAACTAGTATATAATGCAAGTTAGAAAGCTTTTTTATATCTTCTAAAATAGCTTTTGAATCTACCATCTTAAAAAACCAAAGAGGCAACATCAGATCCTTAGCTTTTAAATTTTTTAATGAAAAAATAGTTCTTACAGCTTTATCAATATTAGAAAATTGTGTTTTTTCCTCAAAAGCTTTTTGGATCTCCTCTTTTGTTAAAAAAATCTCTGTTTTTTTATTTTTAGTGAATAAAGATATCAAATAGGTAAAAGGAGATAACAATTTTGAAATAAAATAAATAATAGGAACACCAAAAAAAGCTACATGTTCTGGATGCCTTCTTGCAGCAAATAAAGGAGCAAGTTCTCCAAAAATAACAACTAAAATAAATTGTGAAATAGGAGCAAAATCAGGACTTAATCCTAAAGATAGATAAAATCTTCTAGCTGCCTCTGATCCCATCAATAAAACAGTATTTACAGCTATTAATGTAGTACCAAATAACCTAGAAGGTTTTTTTAAAAGATAATCCAACATCTTAGCTTTTCTATAATTTTTCGATAAATAATATTGAAGACGTACTTTATTAAATGAAACAGATGCTAATTCAAACATAGAAAAAAAAGCTTCTAACAACACACATGTAAAAGAAATCGATAAAAACAAAAAAACCTTATTCATAATAATTTTCTTATATATATCTTTTTTATTTTTTTAGGATCGGATTCTAAAATATAAAATAAAAAACCCTCTTTTTCTAATTTTTCTCCAGATTGAGGTATCTTTTCTAACTGTTCTATTATCCATCCTCCTAGTGTAATCTGTTGGCTAATAGAAGTTAATTTAACATTAAATATATCTTCAAAATCAGAAAGTTCTAATCTAGCATCAGCTATAATAACATCCTCTTTAGGTCTGGTATATAATTCTTTTACCTCTTTTATATCTTCTATATTTCCTAAAACTATTTCTTTCAAATCCTCTTGAGATACCAACCCTGCAATACATCCATACTCATCAACAACTAAAGCAATGCTCTCCCCCCTTTTTTTCATCTTAATTAAAGCATTTAAAGAGTTAGTTGTTTCAGGAATAAATAATGGTTTTTTTAAAAAATTTTTTATCTCTTTTGAAGATTTTATCTTCTCTTGATTTAAAAAAAATGAATTTAAAGATATAATCCCTAAAATTTTATCTAAATGACCATCACATACAGGAATTCTAAAATATTTTTGTTCTACAAAAATATCTATTAAATCATTTATATCTTTGTTAATATCGTAAAATAATATATCTCCTTTAACCGTCATCTTTTCTTTAACATTGGAATCAAACAAATCTAAATAGCCAGATATTATTTGAGCTTCATCAACATTTAAAACTCCCGTTTGATTTGAAGTCTCAACTATATGTTTTAACTCTTCTGATGATATCTGCTTTTCCTTTTTTAAAAAAAAGAACATAAATCTAGAAATATAATTAGTAACAAAAGTGATAATTATTCTAAAAGGAGCTAAGATATGATAAAAAAAAGAAACAATATACGATGTTCTATATGCAATAGTTTTACCATGTAAAATAGCAAAAGATTTAGGAAAAATCTCTCCAAATAATAAAACCAAAATTAAAGGAATTCCTACTTTGAAACTCCAAGAATAGTTTTTAAAAATATTAGAAAAAGTGTTTTGAACTAAAATATTTGATAATATATTCAACATTAAAAGGGTAACTAAAAGCTCTCTTGGACGTGATAAAAGGTTAAAAACTAATCTTTTTTTCACATCCTTACTATATTTATAAGTATTTAAAGTAAAACGAGAGAGAGAAAAAAAAGCTGTTTCTGAAAGAGATAAAAAAGCTGTAAATGTAAGGAAAATAAAAATGACTATCATTAATTTTTATCGATAAAACGAACCTTAATTTTTCCTTTTGGAACAACACCTAATTTTTTCATTAAAACCAACTCAATCCAATCTGGATCATTTTGAGAAGCTATTCTTAAATTTAAAAAATCATGTCTCCCTTTTTCTTTATTTTTTTCTTCTTCTAAAGCTAAAAAATTCATTTTATATTGATAAATTTCCTTATTCTTCTTTTTTATCAACTTATCAAATCCTAAAAAAGAGATAATCAAAAAAAGAGCTACCCACCAGAAATTAAATAAAATATTTTCAAAAATTTTTTTCTTCATATCTTCTTTTTATTAAATTAAAAAAATTATATCAACTTATATCTTTGGAACTACGATTCCTATTTGTTTCATATATTTACCCTTCCTATCTTTATAAGAAACCTCACAATAATTTTTAGCTTTTAAAAAAATAACTTGAGCTATCCCTTCGTTAGCATAAATTTTTGCAGGAAGCGGTGTTGTATTAGATATTTCTAAAGTAACATATCCCTCCCATTCCGGTTCAAAAGGAGTAATATTAACAATAATACCACATCTTGCATAAGTAGATTTACCAATACACAAAGTTAAAATATTTCTTGGTATTTTAAAATACTCCAAACTCCTAGCTAAAGCAAAAGAGTTTGGTGGTATTATACAAAAATGACCTTTTACATCAACAAAAGAATCTTCATTAAAATTTTTAGGATCTACTAAAGTATTGTATACATTAGTAAATACTTTAAATTCATTAGCTACTCTAAGATCATAACCATAACTAGATAATCCATAACTCACAAGTTTTTTATCCTCTACCTGCTTTACAAGCTTACCAATGTAAGGAGAGATCATCTCTTTTTTTTCTACTAACTCCCTTATCTCTTTATCTGATAAAATTGACATAATTTCCTCTTTTTTAATTCTTGCTAGACATTTATAAATTTTGTATATTTTTCAAAAAAGGGCAAATACAAATGTTTAAAAATTCTAACGATTCTTCATGGAAAAAGCAAGATAAATCATTTGAGTCATCTATTAGACCTAATTATTTCGATGAATTCATGGGACAAGAAAAGATAAAAAAGCAGTTAGAGATATTAATAGGAGCTTCCTTAAAAAGACAAGAATCATTATGCCACTGTTTATTTTCGGGCCCTCCAGGCTTAGGAAAAACAACATTAGCTAATATTATTTCAAAAACTTTAAACACCACTTTAGTATCAACTTCTGGTCCAGTCTTAGAAAAACCTGCAGACTTAGCAGGATTGCTCACAAGTTTAAAAGAAAGAGATATTTTATTTATAGATGAGATCCATAGACTTGCAAAAAATATTGAAGAGTATCTCTATCCTGCAATGGAAGAGTTTAAATTAGATCTATTAATAGATACAGGACCTAATGCTAGAAGCGTTCAAATCACATTAAATAAATTTACTTTGATAGGAGCAACAACAAGATCTGGTATTATAAGTTCTCCTATGCGTTCTAGATTTATATACCATGCAAGATTAGATTACTATCCTTCAAATATCTTAGCTCAAATAATAGAAAGATCTGCAAATATCTTAAATACACCAATAACTCAAGAAGCTTCTCATCTTATTGCAAAAAGAGCTAGAGGCACTCCTAGGATAGCAAATAATTTACTTAGATGGGTAAGAGATTTTACTCAAATGGCTGGAAAAGAAAAGATAGATCATGATATTTCTATAAAAGCTTTAAATATGTTATATATCGATGATTTAGGATTAGATGAGATGGATAAAAAGATACTTTCTATAATAATAGATCAACATGAAGGAGGCCCTGTAGGGATAAACACAATAGCAATAGCTTTAGGAGAAGATTCTAATAGTTTAATAGAAGTATATGAACCCTATCTTATAATGCAGGGTTTTCTAAAAAGAACACCTAGAGGAAGAGAAGCTACAAAGTTAGCATATGAACATATGAAAAAAAAATTACCTAAAAAAATGATGGAGATCAACCAATGAAGATCTTAAAAAATTTATTTTTTATTTTAACAACTTTTGCTTTAGCAAACATTTATGGAGACATAAAACCAGGGAATATTCGTATTCTTTTAAAAAAGAATGTAGATCATTCTCTTTTAGAAGTATGTGGACCTTATTATATTTTTAATCCTCATGATCATTCTAAGATATCTTCTGGAATCTTAGATAAGAGATTTATAGTAAGACCAATTTCTAATGGAATAAAATGGGGAAGAGAATTCCCAGAAATTCATCAGATACTTATAGCTCCTAGATCTAAAGAAACAAAAATATTATTAGATGGAATTCAATATGATGGAGCAATCATTATTTACAAAATCAAAAACAAGATAAACATAATCAATGAAATAGCTATTGAATCATATCTCAAATCTATCTTAACAACTCAATTTGAATATCCTTTAGAACCAGAAGCTATGGCAGCTGTTGCTATAGCTAGCAGGACAACAGCTTATTTTCAAACTCTAAAAAACAAAAATTCTTATTGGGATATAGATGGAGAAAAAATTGAATATGAAGGTTCCGCTTTGATAATTAATGATTCACCTATTGTAAAAGCTGTAGAAGAAACAAACAATATTATCCTTCTAAATTCTGGAAAACCTTTTTGTGCTCTTTGGACAGAACATTCTGCTGGAAATATAGCTCCTTTAGAATCTATACTTAGGAAAGATCTTAATGCTCCAAAAGAATATATAAAAACACCCCATGCTGCTTTAGATAAAAAAGAGTCTTTTTGGTCTTTTTCCATTCCCATAAAAAAATTTAATGATATTTTTAAAATAGAAAAAATTGAAGAAATAAAATTATTTCAAGAGAAAGAATCTAAAAAAATTTATGCTATCCGCATAAAAGAAAAAGATACCATTAAAGATATCAATTTTTTTACCTTTCAAAAAAAACTAGGAAAAGAAAATATTAAAAGCAATGATTTCTCTGTAATAATAGATGAAAACAAAATAATTTTTGAGGGATATGGAATAGGTCATGGAGTAGGAATATGTCTTTATTCTGCAACAGCTATAGCACAAAATGGAAAAGATGCAGCTACTATATTACACAAATTTTATCCTAATACAAACATAGTAAACATATCTAAATCCAAAAAAAGATAAAAAATAGCACCTCTTTTGAGGTGCTTTTTAATACAAAAACATTTATCAATAGCTCTTTAAGTTTTTGAATTTTAATCTTGTATTTATTATAAAACCCAATAAAGACTATAAAAAAGAAATTGTTTATCAGATAAAATCTTGATTTCTACAATTTTAATAAATCTTTAATAAAAAAAATATGCCACCTACCAAAACTAAACTACCAATAGCTACAACAGTAATAGCACCTATCCCTGTAATATAAATTATTTGTTTTTTATTTATATGAATCCAGTTGTTAATTTTTTTTGCAATGCCTATTTTAGGTGTTTTTTTAAAAACTTCCTTCGTTTTTTCTTCTATTTCTTTTTTTTCT
>LJUH01000056.1 GCA_001303765.1 Chlamydiae bacterium SM23_39 | reverse complement strand
TTTGTTCTTTATATGGATCTAAAAATCTTGGATGAGGTTTTTTATTTGGCATAAATTTTCCCTCTTCATAATTTTTTATTATCTTCGCCACAGTTTTCCAATCATGGCCTGTTATCCGAGATATTTCGGATTTATTCTTTCCTTTTTTCCATAAATTTTGTATTGTCATATATTCTAGTACCTTTAACATTTAAGCTCTCCGGTGTTTATAGAATTTCTATTTTCACTGGAGATTTTTTTTTATCAAAATATTTTTTCAAAAGACCGCGCCGAAAACCCCCATGGGGGTTTCTTTCTTCCTTTTCTTTTTTTTGTAGTAATAAGCTTTTTTTGTTTTAAAGCTTATTATTTCAAATAGTTTTTATATTCTGGAATTTTATCCGATATTGAGAGGCTCTACTTTTGTGCATCGTTATGCTAATAAAAAATTTTCACTTTTTATAAAACTCTTTTTTCAAATTTTTTGTTCTATCTCTTTTATTGTAAAAAATAGCTCTTTTTCTTTAAGGAAGATAGATTTGATACTACTCATAACTGTTGAATGATCCCTTTGAAATATTTTTCCTATTTCTTGATATGTTAGATTCAAATTTTTTCTTAATAAATACATTGCAAGGTGTCTTGGAAAAGAACACTCTTTTGTTTGAGATTTTCCTAAAATATCGAAAGAGAGCAAACCAAAAAACTTTGCAACTATATTTATTATTTTTTCAGGAGTTAACTCTTTTTCTTTTTGTTCTTCTAAAATATCTTTTAAATGTTCTGTTATATCGGTTAATAATATATCTTTTTTACTTATTCTTATAAATATTAAATTTATTGCTTTTAATAAAGATAGAGTAGATGTAAATTTGTTGATTAAAAAATCAAAAGCTTCTTTAGAAAAGTTAAGATTTAACTTTTCAATTTTTTTCTCTAATATTTTTATTCTTCCATTTTCATCTATATTATCAATATTTAAAATTATTCCCCATTCAAAACGGCTTATAAGCCTTGATTCTATCTCTTTTAATCTGTTAGGAGGGGTGTTAGATGTTAAAATTATTTGACAATTTTGGGAATATAAAGAATTAAAGGTATGAAAAAATTCTTCTTGGGTAGCTGTTTTGCCAGATAGTATATGGATATCATCGACAACTAAAATATTTTGATTTCTATAAATATTTCTAAATTTTTGAATAGCTCCTAATCTTATTGCTCCAACAACATGTGAGGTAAAAGTCTTTGCATTTACAAAAAAAATTTTTTTATTAGATTTTTCTTTTAAAGCATTTATATAAGCTGTTATTAGATGAGTCTTTCCGCTTCCTGAAGGCCCATATATAAATATTGGATTATAAAACTCATTTTTATCTATTAGATTTTTTAAAAATCTATATACTAAAACATTTTTTTCAGAAGTAAAAAAAGAAGAAAAAGTTAGATCTTTTTCTATAATATCCTGTTTTATTTTCAAAAAATTAAAATTTATCTCTTTTTTTAATTTAGTCTTTTTTTTTTCGGAATCAATAATATGAACTTTTATAAGTCTGTCATTATCATTTCTAAAATCTTTTAATTTATGGCTAATATGTTCTTTAAACCAGTTAGCTTGGAATTCATCTTTAGCTTTTAAATAGATATTTCTTGCATCAAATTTGATAACTTTAAATGGAAGAAGCCATTTATTAAAAACATCCTCTCCTAATTCTTTTTTTTGTTGATCTAAGAATTTTTTCCAGTTTTGCATATTTTTTTTCTATAACTCATAAACCATTGTTGTAAAATTCCTAAAAACATGGAGAAAAGAAAATATATGTTTAATCCAGAAGGAGCTTTATAAAATAAAAAAGTAAATAATAATGGCATTGCATAAGACATTATTAGTTGTTGTTTTTGTTGATCAGTGAGTTTAGATTTATCTTCAGGTAATTTCATATTCATCTTTGATTGTATATACATAATAATACCTAAAAGTATTGGAAGTAGATGAAATTCTGTTCCTATGAAAAAAATTGGATAGCTCCAACCAAAGATTACATCGGGAGATGTTAAATTATTTATCCATCCATGTATAAATCCTACTCCTCTTAAGTCAAAAGTGGTTCTTAATAAATTAAACATACCAAAAAGAAAAGGTAGTTGTATTAGAATGGGTAGACAACCGGATAAGGGATTAGCTCCCTTTTCTTTAAATAATTTCATCTTTTCAATATTAGCTTTTTTAGGATCTTTTTTATATTTGGCATCTATAACTTTTAAAAGAGGAGATATCTCTTGCATACGAATAGTTGATTTTATAGACCATGAGTTTAATGGGAAAAGCATTACTCTAAATACTATTGTTAGAAAGATTATGGATAATCCCCATGAATGGGTTATTGAATAGAAAAACCTCATTATTAAAAGTAAAAATTTTGAAAATGGTTCCGATGCAAAGGAAAACCATCCCTTTATTTTTTTTACTTTTATGTAATTAGGGTTATATCCTTTAAAAGGATCTGAATATATATCATCAATAGCTGTTAAAATATGATCTTGATAAGGACCTGCAAAAATTCTAAAATTAAAGGTTTCCTCTCCTTTAATAAGAGGCAGGTAAACTTCATATCCAGGATATTTTTTTGGAGGGTATAGATCATATTTTTTATCTATAAGAGTTATTCTAGAAGGAGCTTTATCTCCTGAAATAAGTTTTGTTTTATATCCTGATTTTATCTCACTCAAAGGATCTATGATTATTCCAAAAAAACCATTTGAATTACTTATCCAATCTACATGAGAACTGTTTTTACTATCTGTTTTTGGAAGAGATATGTTTTGGATTATATCGGTTGCATTTTTATATTTTAAAATATTCATAGATCTATTTGAAGAAATTTCGATTTCAGGTATTCCTGATGATAACCATAAATTACTTTTATTATTACTTATTTTGATTTTTAAATTAAAAATATAGGGAATATCTTTAGCAAAAGAAAAGATTTTAATAATTTTTATATCTGATGAAATAGATTCAAATTCGATTAAATCTTTTTCAAAACGTGTTACCTTATATTTTGTATTAGGAATATCTGAATTATTAGATAAAAGATTTAAACAATAATATTTAGGATAAAGATAATGAATTAAATTTTTATTTTCATCATATATAGATCTTCTGAGGAGAGGATAGTACCCTCCTAAACTATTTTTAGATTCAATAAATCCTGGTTTAAAATAAGAATTTTGAGGAAAAAAAACATTTTGATAGGAATCTTTTATAATTTTTTCATCAAATTCTGTTGGGTTTATAATACTTTTATTTTCCGATGTTTTTAATGGAAGATTTATCTCTACTAGAGAAGCTCCTATATTTGAGAATACCAGTTGTTGGTATTCATTTTCTAATACATAAAAATATTCATTTTTCACCTCTTTTTTTTCTATTTTCAAAACAGGTTTTTTGACTATTTTAGGAGGGGAGGGAGCAAAAAATAGTTGTATAAAATAAAAAGAGACAAATAAAAGTATTATGTATATTAATGTTTTTTTATCCATTTTGAATCCTTAACATATTTTTATACCTAACTATTGTCTAAATTGGAAATAAAATCTACAAAAGCTTTTGTTGATCTTAAATTTTCTAACCATTGGTCTGTTAAAATATCATTTTTTTCAGGTAAAACTTGTTGTTTTTTTGCTTTTATAAGAAATTTTAAGGATAGGTCATATTTTTCTAAAATGGAATAGAGACATGCTAGATGATAATATACCTGTTCATTTCCTAGTTTACAAGAACGTAAAAGTAATTTTTCAGATTTCATATAATATTCTTTAGGATTGTAATGAAGTTCTGATAAAAAGATAAGCAAAATACCATATTCTAAATATATCTCATCATCTTCTTTATTTTTTTCTAAAGCTAATTCAAAATATTTTATTCCCTCTTCTAAATGGTATTTGGAAAAAGTATATTCGCCAAGATGGCTGTAAGAGAGAGCTATTTTATAATCTATTTTTTCAAAATTTGGATCTATTATTTTTATTTTTTTAAAGATATCTATTGCTTGTATATAAAATTTTTCTTCTTCTTTTTTTTCTCCTAATATTGTTAAGATCTTTCCATATAAAAATAAGAATTCTGGATGGTTTAATAGAGAATCTTTAGGATTTTTTATAATTTTTTCTATGGAAAAAATAGAGTAATTTAAAAATTTTTTTTCTTCTGTTATCTCAAATATTTTTAAAAGTAGGTTAGAAAAATTATAAAGATAAATAGGTGTTAGATTTATCTTTTTTGTAAAATATTTTAAAGATTTATTTAATGTTTTTATATCTTGTAGATATTTCCCAATTTCATAATAACAATAAGCTATATTATGAATAGCATTATCATCTTTTACTTTTTTGAATTTTTTTATAGCTGAATATAAAAAATTTATATCATCATAATATAGATAGTAGGCTACATCGCACATTCCAGATGCATACCATAGATTCCTTTTTTTGATTGTTTTATATGCATCATTTATTAAAGTAGGATTATTAGAAAAAGCTCCTAATAAAGCTTTTGATTCTATCAATTTGGAAAATATTTTTTTATTTTTTTTAAATAGTTCTAATATAAAGATAGACCTTTCTAATTTTTTACTGTTTTTTGTGATTTTGCCATAAAAAGATAATAGAGTTGCCCATTCTAATGCTATTTTTTTATTTAAAGCGCAAGTTTTTTTATAAAAAAAATCAGATTTTGTAAAAAATGAATTAGATAATGTATTTAAATATAGCTTATTATAACATGTAGCTATATTATAATATATTTTTAAAGGATTTTTAGGATATATTTTTAATATTTTTTTTAAATATTTTATAGCTTCTAAATAAATAGCATTTTCATTTGTCAAATAAGCCATTTTCATAAGAGCTTGGGAATAATTATAAAATAATCTTTTAGAATTTCTTCCTATAGAGATAGCTTTTTTATAAAAATAAATGCTATTTTTTATATCTATAGGTTCTTCAGCTATTTTTAAAAGTATCTTTGCATATTCTAAATACAAGCTGAAAAGATTGTTTTTGTTTTTTGTTAAAGATATTGCTTGTTCATATTTTTTTGATGATAAAAAAAAGAAATGTTTTTTTTTAGTTTTTTCTCCTAGATAATTAAATATGTTTCCTAAAAGTTTAAATATTTTAAAATCATTTTTATTTAATTTTTCTGCTTTTTTTAAACTTTTTATGGAGATGTTAAAAAGGTATTTTTCTTTTTTTTTCTTAGCATATTGAAAAGCAATTTTACCTATTTGATACCATATATGGTAGGATTGAGGATTTAAAGTAGCAGATAGCTCAAAAAGTGCTGATGTTTTTTTTATAAAACTTTTTTCTAAATTAAGGTAGAGTTCTTTTTTTAAATTTTCTGTTTTTTGCATAATTTTCGAAAGTTGAATTATAAAAGAGAGTTCTTTTTTCATTCAAAACCTTTTTAATTTAAAAAAAATTCTAGTTAATAAAATTTTTTTAAAAGTAAATACTTGTTTTTATAAAAAAAATAGGTTAAACTTTTCTTAATTTTTAACCTTTGAGTTTCTTTATGAAAAAAGGAGAATTAGAAAAATCTTTTAATGAAGGGATCGATAAAACAAAAATTTTAGATGACATATTAAAGGAAAAATTAGAAAATGTTTATCATAAACATACTTCAACAATATCTCTTCATAATATTTTAAAAATAACATCTGAATATTCTCCTATTGATTTAGCATATGCAGCTATTTACCTTCCTCCTTATGTTAGACCAGTACTTTTTGATAATCTTCCTAATATAGATGCTAAAATAAAATTTATTACAAATACAGATGCTGCAATAAGAGTTAATATTTTTAGATATATGAAAGATAATGAATTAAAAGAATTTTTTGAAAAAATGCCAATAGATGAAGCTGTATGGATATCTGAAGATATGTCTGAGCGAAGATTTAAAAGAATAATGGAGATGTTGGATTCAAAAAAAGCTTTTAAAATAAAAGAACAGAGGAAACATCATCGTAATAGTGCAGGAAGATTGATGGCTAATGAATTTTTTTCTTTTGATATGAATATTACAATAAAAGAAGCTGCTCGTGTTATTAGAAATAATCCTACAATAGATTTTTCCAAAGGAGTTTTTATTGTTAATGAACAAAAGGAACTTCAAGGGTATGTCCCATGTCGAAATTTATTTATAAATTCAGAAGATATCTGTTTAAAACAGATTATGAGACCTATTCTATATAAAGTTACAACAGAGGCTTCAAGAGAAGAGATAGTAGATTTAGTGGAGAGATATAATATATCTCCTCTTCCTGTGGTGGATGAAAAAAATAGATTGGTAGGAATAATTCCTAATGAAGATGTTATTGAGGTTATGGAAGATCTTGCAGATGAAAAGATTGCTAAGATTTCTGGTATTTCAGTAAAGATATCTGAAACAGATCCACTTTTTAAAAGATTTTTAACAAGGGCTCCATGGCTTGTTGTAACATTAATTGCAGGGCTTATTAATATGGAAGTTATGTCTTCTTTTCAAAAACATGGTGGTATTATTTTAACTTTTGTTTTATTTTTTGTCCCATTGATTACAGGGATGTCAGGAAATGTTGGGATACAATGTAGTACTGTTTTAGTTAGAAGTATGGCTATTGGTATGAAATCAAAAACTGAAACAATAATGAAAGAGTTAATAACGGGACTTTTTACAGGTATTATTTTTGGAATATCTTGTGGTATTGTGGTCTATTTAATAGATTGGTTGATAAAGGGCCATATTGCAATAACTACAGGAGTTATAGTAAGTGTAGGATTGGTGGGAGCTTGTTTTGCTGGAACTCTTTTAGGAGTTTTTTCTCCTCTTTTCTTTGCAAGAATGGGGGTTGATCCCGCTGTATCTTCAGGGCCTATTGTTACAGCTTTTAATGATTTTTTTTCTATGACTATTTATTTTTTAATAGCATGGGGATTGGGAACTTTATTTTTTGGATAATATGTCAATAAATCCTTTAGTAAAAAATATAGATAACATTTGGCAAAAAATAGCTTTTTTATCTCGAGATGATTGTGGAGATTATACGAAAGT
This sequence comes from Chlamydiae bacterium SM23_39, assembly GCA_001303765.1. GTDB lineage: Bacteria > Chlamydiota > Chlamydiia > Chlamydiales > SM23-39 > SM23-39. The sequence goes on along the minus strand of LJUH01000056.1, from coordinate 155 downwards.
TCAAAATATTGCTACGAATGTCATAGGTGTTATTGAAGCTGTTTTTTCTTCATTGACATACTCCAACGACTAAAGTCAGTTGGATTCTGGATTCAAACAATATTCGCCTGAAGAATCAGGTCTTACAATATCTAGCCCAAGAGAAGATGCCCCTT
>LJUH01000055.1 GCA_001303765.1 Chlamydiae bacterium SM23_39 | reverse complement strand
ATTAAAAACACTTGTTTTTGTTTTATTGTATTTATTCATAAAAAAAATATATGCATTAAAAACATATAATTCAAGATTTTTTTTTAAAAATTCATCCAACGATTTTAATCGTTGGCTTTCTTTTTTGCTTTTTCGTAAAATTTATAAAAACTTCTTCATTTGCATAACTTTATCTTTAAAGATATACAAAAAACAAAAATAAATAGAATTAATATTTTTCTAATTTTGCATATTTAGCAATTAAACTTCTTATCTGATTTTCCTCTTCAAAAAAAACATCATAAGTATCTCCATAAAAAGTGTTATAAACTCTTTTAACAACTCCTATACCAAAAGTCTTATGAAAAACTCTATCTTCAACATAAAAAGAATTTCTAATCTCCCTTTCTGATAAATTCTCTACATATTTTTTAGATATCTCTTTTAAAAATCTTGAAGGTCTAGCTATCCTCTCTTTGCCATGCAAAAATCTTTTTAAAGAACATGTTAAATAAAGCTTTTTCTTAGCTCTTGTCATACCCACATAACAAAGCCTTCTCTCCTCTTCTATCTCATCTTTACAATTCTCATGAGGAAAGAGCCCCTCATCCATTCCTACTATAAATACCTCATCAAACTCTAACCCTTTACTATTATGAATAGTCATCAACTTTAAAGAATATTTTTTTTCGCTTACTTCATTAGTTGTAAGAAGAGTTATCTCTTCAAAAAATTTATAAAGGTCTCCTTCAAAAGTAGCTGCTTTTTTTATTAACTCATCAATATTTTCCTTTCTTTCTTCATACGTATCAGGATCCTCTTTTAAATAATCTAAATAATCTGAATTTTTTAAAAAATATAATATAATTTCATCGATATGTTTATTTTTTTCATAAAAATCTCTTAACCGAAAAATCAGTGATAAATATTCAGAAAAAGATTCTTTTTGTTTTTTTGTTATCTTAATTAAATTTTTTTCTTTTAATATCTTTTGACATAGAGAAAATAAAGATAGATTATTTTTTTCTTTTAATTCTAAAAATTTTAATAGAGTAGTTTTGCCTATTCCTCTTTTAGGTAAATTAATAGTTCTAGAAAAAGAGATAAAATCATCATCTGATATTATTAAATTTAAAAAAGCTAAAATATCTTTTATCTCTTTTCTCTGATAAAAAGAGATAGATCCATAGATTATATAGGGAATCTTCTTTTTTATTAAAATATCTTCAAAAATTCTAGATTGAGCATTCGTTCTATAAAAAATTGCTCTTTCTTTATCTTGCTCTAATATTTTTTTTATTACAAAATCACATTCTAATTTTTCATCTTCAGCAATAAATATTTTTACCTTTTCTCCTTCATCTAAATAGGAAAAAAGATTTTTTTTATATCTATTTTGATTATGTTCTATCAAACTATTAGAAGCTAATAATATATTTTGACTACTTCTATAATTTTGTTCTAATTTTATTATTGAACAATTTTTAAAATCTTTATCGAATTCTAAAATATTTTCATATCTAGCACCTCTCCATGAATAGATGGATTGATCGGGATCTCCTACTACAAAAATATTTTTATGTTTTTCTGATAAAATTTTAGCCATGGTATATTGAGAGAAATTTGTATCTTGATATTCATCTATTAATATGAATGACCATCTTTTCTGATAAGTTTCTCTCAGCTCTTTTTTTTCTAATAAAAGAGCGGTTAAAAAGAGTAGATCATCAAAATCTACTGCATTACACTCTTTTAATTTTTTTTGATAAAAAGGATAAATTTCTAAAAAGATAAAATCTTTTTTAGAAATTAAAGAATCTTTATTTATATTTTCATAGGATATCAAATTATTTTTAGATTGAGATATTTTAGCTTTAACATATTTTAAATATTTTTCTTCTTTTTTTAATGATCTAAAACAACTCTTTAATAATCTTAATGAATCCTCTTCATCAAAAATAGAAAAATTAGTCTTATATTCGATTTTATAGATAGACTCTCTTAATATTTTTGCTCCAAGACTATGAAAAGTAGAAATAAAAACATCTTCTTTTGTTAACTCTTCTACTCTATCCCTCATCTCTTTAGCTGCTTTATTAGTAAATGTTAACCCTAAAATATCTGTTGAAGGAATACCCTCATCTATCAGATGAGCTATCCTATTAGTTACCACTTTTGTCTTTCCAGAACCCGCTCCTGCAACAATTAATAAAGGTCCTTCCATATGTTTTATAGCTTTTTTTTGATCGTTATTCCACATAATTCTACAAAATAGGTTTTCTAAGTTCTAACTCTCTTATACCTAAACTCCCCCCTCTATGATAATCATAACTAATAGACTCCTCTTTTAAATAATTTAAAAGTTCATATCTTCCATTCGCTAATACTAAAGAATCCTCTATAAAACAACGCACTGAACTTGCTATCTCTTTTAAAATACTATTTGATTTCGATGTTAATCGAATCCTTTTAACTTCTTTTTTTAACACTCTTATATGAAACTGTTTTTCATCTTCTTCAATTAAATCAAAAAAATAGCTAAGATCACTCCAGTTTATCTTAGATTTATCATCTTCAAGATAACTTATCCTTAAAGGACATCCACATGTTAAAGCTGCTGCACATACTCTAAGAGCATCTAAAAAATATGTTTTTTCAGTTATTCTAAGAGTTATATCTCTTCTTGGAACATACCCAAAAAAATTATCTTGTCCAACAATCTTTGTTGGATCTCTAAAAATTTTCATCCTACTCCACCAATAAGAATAATTAGATATGCTTGCATACCATAAAGCTAATTCTTCCGAAGATAGCTCTATCCTTTCTAAAAGAAAAGATAAAGAATTAACTTTTTCTGTAGGAGCTTTTTTTTCTTTAGGGATAAAATTTTGTTGAACTTTTATACATTGTATTAAATAGTTAGGACCTCCAGCTTTTAACTCTTTTCCATAACTACTATTTTTATACCCTCCAAAAGGTTGTCTTCTAATTATAGTCCCCCTCATAGATCTATTAATATAGTAATTACCTCCTTCTATATGACTTTTCCATTTTATATGCTCTTCTTCATCTAAACTTTGAATACCAAAAGAAAGAGCATATTTTGTTCCATTAGCAAGTTTTATAGCATGAGATAAATTTTTAGCTTTCATAATACCTAAAAGAGGAATAGGTAGAAAATTATTATATATATAACTCTCGGAAGTCACATTTAATTTAATCCCTAAAGACCAAAGAAGAGGATTTTTTGGATCTTGTTTAGGTTTTAAAAGCCATTTCTCTTTCTTATCTAAGAACTTCATAGCATCTATCATTTCTTCATTAGGTTTTTTTAAAAGAGGTCCCATATCTGTTTTAACATCGAAAACAGAACCTATTTTTAAATTTAAAGCTGCATCTAATAATTTTTTTCTAAAATTTTTATCCTCATAAACCTCTTTTTCCAAAATAACTAAAGAAGAAGAACAATACTTCTGTCCAGCAAAAGAAAAAGCTGATTTTATTATATTCTCTATTGCTAAAGATCTATCAGCCATTGCTGTTACTATCATAAAATTTTTACCTTCACAGGAAGCACTTATTTCTAAATAAGGGTTTATCTTTACCAATTTTTCTATAGTCTTACTTCTCCCTATAATAATAGCTGAAGAGATTCTTTTATCTACTAAAAAAGTGCTCTCAGCTATCTCATCCAAACAAGGAATAAATTGAAGTGCTTTTTTAGGAATGCCAGCATCCCAAAGAGCATTTACTAAAAACCAACTAGATAAAACAGTATCAGGAGCAGGTTTAAAAATAACACAATTTCCACATATTAAAGCAGCAATAATCCTTCCAATAGCATCCGAAAAGGGAAAAGATCTAGATGTTGCAATATAAATAATTCCCTTTGAAGATAGAGATAAATCATCCATTTTTTTTAATTTAAAAACTCTTAAAATATAATATTCCATCATATCGATAGCTTGAGAGATCTCTCTATCAGCTTCTTTTAAGATCTTTGCACTATCTAACATCAATATACCAATAAAATCCTCTCTCTTTTCTCTAAACAGATCTGATGCTTTTTTTATTTTTTCACATCTTTTTTCTAAAGAGCTATCTTTCCAAATATTTTGGTATAAAGATGCCTCTTCTATAGAGGCAAGAGCAGCTTCTTTATCTGCTAAAGTAAAACTATAAATTGGTTTTGTAATATCATCTAAAGAAAAATTTTTTTTCTCTTCCCCTTTCCTCTGTTCTTCTCCTACGAAAAGAGGAATTGTTTCATATTTAAAATCTTTATATTTTTCAATAATCTTATTTTTCCAATCTAAACTGGTAGATAAAAAAAGATCTGTTTCTCTCTCATTATCAAAATGCACATACAAATCTGAAGATACCTTTTTTTCTTTTTGAATATTTCTACTCTCATGTTCTATATGATAAATATCTTTTATACTTTCAGAAAAAATATTTTTTAATTTCTCATAATTTTCTTTTTTAAAATTATATGCATATTTTAAAAAATTCTCTTCTTTAGAGTTCTCTTCAATCCTTCTTAAAAGAAAATAGATAAAACTATTAAATTCTTTTTTATCTACAGCGGGAGAATATATTTTTATATTTTTTGTTATTTTAAAAAGAACAGAAACAATATGAGATATATATCCCTTCAGCATCTGAAATTCTACCTTTTCATAAACTTTATTTTCTTTTCCTAAAACCAGAGCAAAAGAGATATCAAATATATTATGTGTTCCCAAAGAGATTTTTACATATTCCATATTCTCTTTTTTCATTCCAAAAAGTAACATTTTTTTAAAATTGGCATCAGCATATGATTTTTTTTTATATGGAGCTTGAGGCCATCCCTTTTTTGAAGCTATAACCTGCTCATACCCTAAATAAGCACCTTTAACTAAGATAAGTTTAATATTCTTCCCTCCTTTTTTCACTCTATCCTTTGCTAAAGATGTTATCTCTTTTTGTATTATAAAAGATTCTGGGATATATGACTGAAGAGTTATTCCAATTAAAACATCATAAAATTCTTCTATTTCTAATATTTTTTTAAAAATATCTATCGTTAGATAAAAATATTGATATAATTCCATCTCCAAAACAATCTCTTTCTTTTTTTCTTTTGCTATTTTTAAGATTTTTTTTATATTCTCAAAGGCTATTTCAAAAAAATATTCTTTAGATTTTTTAGATGAAAGAGAAGATAATTTGATAGATATAGTATCTATTTTAGGATTAAAAAGATTATTTAAATAATTTTTAATATGCTCTTCAGTTTCTAAATCTCCTAAAGATTTTTCTTTAGGAGAAGCTATTGATATCTTTATATTTTTTTTCTTTTTATCATCTAAAAAAAAATTCTTTTTTTCTTTATATAAGAGTAGAGGAGAAAAAATTTTTATTACCTCATTTTTTATAGCAAAAACAAAAATACTACCTAACTTTTTACCTAACATTCTAAAAATAAAAAGTTTTAATCTAAAAATAAAAGGAAGGTTTTTAGAAATTTTATATATATATAGTAATTTTAAAATTTGCTCTTTTACTCTTCTATTTTTTTTACTTCTAAAAACTCTATCTACAATTTTAGAAAAAAAAGCATGAGAATGGCTATTTTGTAAAATATGATTAAATCTTTTTTCCTTTTTAACAACAGATTTATTAGCCTCTTTTATAATAAAAAAAGCCAATCGTATAGCTTTTTCCTCTCTCTCTTCACTAGTTAGAGAAATATCTTTTACTGAAGATAATATATTAAATATTTCTTTCATAAAATTCTCCAAAAAAGCATAAAAGAAAATATTGGATGTTTGAATAAAAATGAAAAATATTTTCTTTACTTTGATCTTTATAGTATACAAATGTTCTATTTTTTCATCTAACATAAAACTAGGAGTGGATGTATTTTTTGAAAAAGAACTATATAAAGAATATAAAGATAAGAAAATAGGTTTAATCACAAATCATACAGGTGTCGATAAAAATTTAAAAAGAACTATAGATAAATTTTTAGAACATAAAAATATTTTTTCAATAAAGGCTATCTTCTCTCCTGAACATGGACTATTTGGAAACTGTCAAGCAGGAAAAGAGATAAAAAATTCAAAATATAAAAATATTATCGTATATAGTCTTCATGGTAAAAACAAACGTCCCTCTGCAGAGATGTTAAAAGATATAGATCTATTAATATATGATATACAGGATATAGGTTCCCGTTCATATACATATACCTCTACTCTATTTTTTTGTATGGAAGAAGCTGCAAAAAAAAATATAAAGGTCATAGTATTAGATAGACCTAATCCTCTTGGAGATATAATAGATGGTCCTATGCTCGAAAAAAAATATAGATCTTTTTTAGGATATATCAATATTCCTTACTGTCATGGAATGACCATAGGAGAACTTTCTAAATTTTTTAATGAAGAATATAAGATAGGATGTAAATTAAAAGTTATCACAATGGAAGGATGGAATAGAAAAATGCATTTCAACGATACAGGTCTTTTATGGATCCCCCCCAGCCCCCATATGCCAGAAGCTGATTCTGTTTTTTACTATCCTTCAACAGGTATATTAGGAGAACTTAAAATAGTAAATATAGGAGTAGGATATACACTACCTTTTAAAATAGTAGGAGCTCCTTGGATTGATGCTGACCTCTTTTCTGAAAAATTAAACAAACAAAACCTCCCTGGAGTTTTATTTATACCCTTCCATTTCCGTCCTTTTTATGGACTATACAAAAAAGAAGAGTGTCATGGTATTAAAATTATGATAACCGATAAAACAAAATATAATCCCATCTCTGTTCAATATATGATATTAGGAATGGTTAAAAGCTTATATCCAAAAATATTTTTAAAAAAAATAAATTTTTATAAAGAAAGAAAAAATATTTTTTGTAAAGTCAACGGAACAGATAAAATATATAATATATTAATACAAGAACCTTTCCCCGCTTGGAGCATTATAAAATTACAAAAAGAACAAAATAAAAACTTTTTTAATATTAGAAAAAAATATCTTTTTGAAGAATATTCAAAAAAATAAAAATTAAATATTATTTCACTATTATCTTTGTTTTATCTCTTTGATTTCCAACATAATCTTCCCAAGTTAAAAAATACTCTTCATCTATTTTAGGTGAGTAGGCCATCGGCACTTCCCCAACAGCCTCTCTCAGAACTGTACGTGAACCTCTCGATTCATACAGCTCCCATCAAGCAATCACATCTTTTATACC
>LJUH01000014.1 GCA_001303765.1 Chlamydiae bacterium SM23_39 | reverse complement strand
TCATAAAAAAAAATATATGTATTAAAAACATATAATTCAAGATTTTTTTTTAAAAATTCATCCAACGATTAAAATCGTTGGCTTTCTTTTTTACTTTTTCGTAATCATTGAAATATTTATTTAAACATTTTTATAAAAATTGTACATTTTTGTTAAAAAGGTGTATTTATGTATGGTCCAGATCCTAAAACAAGATATCCATTCGAAAAACTTGATTATGCATTAGAGGATAAAAAAAGATGTATTTTTTTAAAAAATTTTATAACTAAAAAAAATCTTATTGTTGGAGATTATACCTATTATGATGAACCAAAAGGTCCTGAGAATTTTGAAAAAAAGAATGTTCCTTATTTACATGATTTTTCTAAAGAAAAATTGATAATCGGTAAATTTTGTTCTTTGGCTACAGGAACTACATTTATTACAAGTTCTGCTAATCATAAGTTAGATGGTTTTTCAACATATCCCTTTGGTCTTATGGGGCAGGGATGGGAAAAAAAACAAAACTTAAGTGAGTTGCCAAATAAAGGAGATAATATTGTTGGAAATGATGTTTGGTTTGGATATTATTCTACAATAATGCCGGCTGTTAAGATAGGAGATGGAGCTATCATTGCAGCTAACTCTGTTGTTACTAAAGATGTTCCTTCTTATTCTATTGTTGGAGGTAATCCAGCAAAAATTATAAGAATGCGGTTTGATGATAAAACTATTAATGAGCTTTTAAAGATTCAATGGTGGCATTGGCCTAAAGAAAAAATAACGAGAAATATTCCAATTATCATAAGTTTAGATTTAGAAAAGCTTAGAAATGCAAGATAATATAAAAATTTTTTAGAAAAAATTAGTTGGTTTTTACAAGAGAATTTTGTTAAATAAAAATTAATTTATAAAATTTTTTAAAAGAAAAACATTCACAAAAAATCAAAAAATATATAAATACTCTTTATTTAGTGGAGTTAGTAATTTAATGCCTATTTTGGGGAATTTTTCAAAGTAAGATAAAAATTTACTTTTGAAAGGATAAATTAAAAGATTATAAATATTAGGAGAAAAAAATATGATAAAAGGTAAAGATTTAGAAAAATATAAAAAAAGACTTATTGAATTAAAAAAACAACTCATCCAATCAGTTCAAGCAGCAAAAGATGATGTTAAATCTCAGGAAAAGATAAAAGGATATTCTCAACATCAAGCTGATGAAGGTACAGATGATTTTGGAAGGATGGTTAGTTTAGCTCTTTCTAATAAAGAATCTTATGTTATAAGACAGATAGATAGGGCATTAGAAAAAATAGAAGAGGGAACATATGGAATATGCGATCTTACAGGAGAGGAGATTCCTATAAAAAGACTAAATGCTATTCCTTATGCCACAGTTACTGTGGCAGCTCAGGAGAAATTGGAAAAAGGATTAATAGAATGAAAAATAAAAAGTATTTGATATTGCTTTTTTTATCTTTGTTATCTATTGATATGATTTCAAAATATTTAACTTTTTTATACATTCCTAAAATGAATATTTTTCATCCTTTTTATCCATATGGAGGAATAGGAATATTTAAAATTTACAAAGTAAGCCTTTCTTTAAATTATGTAGCAAATAAAGGAATAGCCTGGGGTTTTTTTTCTAATTATTCTGATTATATAGTTTTTATAAGGATTTTTGTAGTTGTAGGAGTTGTTTTTTATTCTATTTATTCTAAAATTTTATATAAAATTCCTATTATTCTTATTTTGACAGGAGCTGTAGGAAATGTTTTAGATTATTTTTTGTATGGACATGTTATTGATATGATTCATTTTAAATTTGGAAGTTTTTCCTATCCTCTTTTTAATTTTGCAGATATTCTTATAACATTAGGAATAGTTGGAATAATTTTTACAAAAAAAGAAAAAAATGAAAATAGAGATTATATCTGTAGGAAATGAAATACTTTCTGGTAATATTTTAGATACAAATTTTAATTTTATAAGTTTTGAACTTAGTAAAATTGGATATGCTGTTTTTTCTCATAAAACAATTTCTGATGATTTAGATATTTTAAAAAAAGAGATAAAAAGATCTTTTGAAGAAAATGATTTAATTATTATTTCTGGTGGATTAGGACCAACTGAGGATGATAGAACTAAAGAAGCTGTTTCTTCTCTTTTTAAAATGCCATTAAAATTAGATTTAAAGTTGAAAGAAGATTTTGAGAGAAGATTTAAAATAAATAAATATATTGAAAGTCAAGCTTTTGTTCCTAAAGGAGCTATTATATTAAAAAATGAGATTGGGACAGCGCCTGGATTTATTTTTGAGTCTAATAAAAAATCTTTAATTCTTCTTCCAGGAATGCCTGATGAGATGAAAAAAATGTTTTTTTCATATGTTATAGATTATGTAAAAAAAAAGTTTCCTTTAAAAGAAAAAATATATCAAAAAGATGTTTGTCTATGCATTATTTCTGAAAATGAAGTAGAACCTTTTTTAGAGGTTTTAAGAAAAAAAAACAATCAAATAGAGATAGGAATCTATCCCTCTTATTCTAGTATAAGAGTTAATTTTAAGGGGAAAAATTTAGAAAAGATAAACTCTTTTGTAAAATCTTTAAAAGATAGATATAAATATTTTGTTTTAGAATGTAAAACAATTGAAGAGAATATTAAAAAATTATTGGTGGAAGAAAATAAGAAATTAGCTTTAGCTGAATCCTGTTCTGGAGGATATCTGTCTTCTTCTTTAACATTTTTACCTGAGACATCTAGATATTTTTTAGGGTCTATAGTTACCTATTCTAATGAGTTGAAAAAAGATATTTTAAAAGTTCCTGAAGAGATTTTAAAAACAAAAGGAGCTGTAAGTGAAGAGGTTGTTGAAGCAATGGTTAAAGGAGTATTTGGTATTACAAAAGCTGATTATGCGGTAGCTATTTCAGGAATTGCAGGTCCTGGAGGAGCAACAGATAAAAAACCTGTTGGGATGGTTTGTATTGGAGTTGGGAAAAGAGGAGAAAAGGTTGATAAAAAAACTATCTATTTGCAGGGAGATAGGAGTTTTATAATTAAACTTTGTTCAAAATATGCTTTGGGACTTTTATATTTGAAAATAAAATATCCTTCAAACATCTCAAAGATATTTGAAGGATTGTAGGTTTTTATTGAGAGATTCTTTGCAAAAGTTCACAGATTGAAGCTAGATTTATCTCTTTTTTTTCGTTGATAATTTGATTTTCCATCCAAATTATATTATTTTGAGATAATAATTTATAAGCATCATCTTCTTTAAGATTTTTTAATAGCTTTATTGCTTTTCCAGCATTTTTGAACATGTCCCAACTGGTTATTTTTATATCTATGTCTAAAATGCCTAACTTGTTATGGATCTCATTTTTTTTAAAAATCCCTGTAATCAGTTGCAATAAAGAGACATCTTTCATAGGGGTAAATACTGCACGTATTAATTTTTGTATAACAAGATTTATTTTTTTGTTTGCCTCAAGCATTTTTTTATAAGAAATAGAGTTTGTACCATATTTTTTATTTAATTGATCATAATAAAGGATGCTGATTCTTTTTAATCCGGAAAATGTTTTTTTAGGTATATCATTTAATATTTGAATTTTTTCTTTTAGATTTTTATCTTTTATTTCTTTAGATTTTTTAGGGAAAATAGGTTTCATTAAATAATTTTGAGAAGCTTTTGTTAATTCCTTTTCTTTTATAATATCATTAAAACCCTTCCATTTCTTACAAACTAAGTCTATTGTTGAATCTTGTAGATAATCGAAAACATTGGTCCAAACACCTGAATTCATTAAATTTTGAAATTCTTCTTTTTTAGAATTTGGAACATTTTTATAAAAATTAGTTATATTTGTCATAATTTATACTTTGTTTTTTTTGTAATTAAATTATATCACATAAGTATATTAATTTAAATAGTTAATTTAATTAACTATTTAAATAAATAAATTAAAATAAGGTCTTTATTATTAAATAGTTAAAAATAAGGTTAATTATTTATTTTGTTAGTAAATATAAAGTATTTTTTTTAATTTTAATATTAATCATATTTATTCGATTTTTTAATGTTAGATTTTCTAACTAGAAAAAAAGAACAATTTTTCACTATAATATTTTTTATGACTTATCAATTAATAGATAGTGGCTATCAAAAAAAATTGGAAAAGATAGGAGATTATAGCTTTATTAGACCAGCAGCTTCTGCTTTATGGCCCTCTTTGTTTAAAGAAAAATGGAAAAATGTTGATGCGGTGTTTTCTAGAAATAAGGGTAATAAATGGGATTTAAAAAAAGAGATTCCAGATTCTTGGATTATTGAAATTAATAATCTAAAATTAAAGGTTAAGATGACGGAATTTGGACATATGGGATTTTTTCCTGAACATGAGGTTGTTTGGAAAGAACTCGAAAAATTTATGAAAAAAAGAGATAATTTAAATATTTTAAATCTTTTTGCATATACAGGAGCCGCTACTCTCATATCTGCTAGAAATAGATCTAAGATATGTCATGTTGATGGATCTAAACCTAGTATTTTATGGGCTAAGGAAAATGCGAAATTAAATAATTTAGAAAAAAGTTCTATAAGATGGATTTTAGATGATGTTAGAAAATTTTTAAAAAGAGAGATTAACAGAAAAGTTAAATATGAAGGGATTATTTTAGATCCTCCTACTTTTGGAAGAGGACCTAAGAAAGAGATTTTTAAAATTGAAAGAGATATTGTATCTCTTTTAGAGATGTGTAAAGAGCTTTTTTCTGCAAATGCACTTTTTTTGATTATATCATCACATACCTCCGGAATTACTAAAGGTGTTTTAGAAAATTTATTAAGATGGGTTTTTAAAAGAGGAATAGTAAAAACAGAAGATATGGAGATAATATCGAAATATAGTTTTTCTGTTCCTAGTGGGAGTTATGCATTATGGAAAAGATAATCGATATTAAAAGCTTTTCAAATCCTAAAATAAAATTAATAAGAGAATTAAAAAAAAGAAATAAAAGAGAAAAAAGCAAATATTTTATAATTGAAGGATATAGAGAGATTGAAAAAGCTTATATAGGAGGGTATGAGATAGAGGTTATTTTTTTTAATGAGTCTCTTTTTTTAAAAAATAATGAATTGAGACTTATAAAAAAAATAAATGCTAAAAAAAATATAAGGGTTTTAAAAAATATTTTTGAAAAATTGTCTTATAGAGATAGGCCAGAGGGTTTATTAGCTATAGCTAAAAAAAAACAATTTTATTTAACAGATTTAGAAGAGATTATTAAAAAAACAAAAAATCCTTTTTTTTTGATATTGGAGAATATCGAAAAACCTGGGAATTTAGGAAGTATATTGCGTTCTGCAGATACTGCAGGAGTGGATGTTGTTATAGTATGTGATCCTAAAACTGATATTTTTAATCCAAACACTATAAGAGCTAGCATAGGTGCTGTTTTTATTAAAAAAGTTATAATAGCTGAAAAGGAAGAAGTTTTAAAAATTTTAAAAAAAAATATAATAAGTATTATTGCAACAACACCGAATTCTGATTTTTTGTATACAGAGGTAGATTTAAAAAAACCTTTAGCTTTAATATTTGGAAGTGAACAGTATGGATTATCAAATTTTTGGTTAAATAATTCAGATATCAAAGTAAAAATTCCTATGAAGGGTAGGATTGATTCTTTAAATGTAAGCAATTCTGTATCTATTTTATTATATGAAGTACTTAGACAAAGATCATAAAACTTTTTATAAAGATCATATCTTATATTTAGATAATCATTTAGTAGTTGTCGATAAACCTTAGAATATTTTAACTCAAAAAAATAATAAAAAATTTTTAAATATGGAAGAGTCCTTAAAAGATTTTTTCAAAAGTATCAGAAAAGGGGGAAAAAAGCTATTTTGAAATATAAAGTTTTAAAAGAGTATAAAAAAATATTCTCTTTTAGAGATTATTTTGATTACTGGAAGATATCATCAGATAAGAGCTCAACTTTCTTATATCAATCATCCTGTTTTGGGAGATGTTAAATATAAAAGTAAAGAATTAAAAAATCATATTTTTTTAAATAGTTATTTTTTAGAGTTTGACCATCCTATAAAAAAAGAAAGATTAAAAATTTTTTCTTGTATTTCATTTGATGAAAGAGAGTTAAATTTATAATAAAATTTATTTAAAAAAAATATTGAATAAAATTTTTATTTGATGTATTACTTTGTTATTTTAGGAAAAAAAATGGCACAATTAAGACTTTTGAATGTTTCGGAAAGAACATTAAGACTTTTTGATTTTTTTGAAGAATTAGAATATAGATTGCAAAAATTAAATGTAGGAAATAAAAACAAAGAAAAAAAAATAAATGAATTATTTGAAAAAGTAAAATCTTTAGAAGAGTTGCTTAAAAAAGATTTTAAAAATTCTTTGCATAAGAAAAAAATAAAAAAATTATCAATTAATGATTTATTAATTTATCTTTTGGATAAGTTAAGAAAAGTTTTAGTTAAAAAAAAATTTTCCTTAAAAGGAGGTAAAAATGTCAATAGTAGAAAAAAACATAGGCATTGAAGATAGAGTTAAGCAATTAGAAAAACAAGTTGAGGTATACCAAGAGAAAATCGGGACATTAGAAAAGGAAAATACTAGTTGCGATGTTAAAATTAATGAATTAACTAAAAGAGTAGATGAATTATCAAAAGAAATTTTTTTAATGAAAAGTGAAAATGAACAACTAAAGAAAGAAAATGAAAAATTAAATGAAACAAATAAAGAGCAAAAAAATGTAATTGAAAGATTGAGAGAAAAAGTAACAGAATTACAAGTAAAAGAGGTTAACATTAAGGATAAAAATAAACAAACTACAGAGGATAAAAAAATATTTTGGTATCAAAGAAGCATTGAAGAGCTTTGGAATGGTTTTTTGCAAACTTTTACCAATATGACTAAAAAAAAGAAAATAGTAAAAGTAGTAGAAAATACTTTAGAGATGGAAGATGAGGACATTAATGTTGCAGAAGAGTTTTCAGATGTTGAATTACAAAATTAAACTTTTTGCTATTTGATACATATTTAAAGCAGCTCCTTTTAATAGCTGATCGCCTACTACCCATAACCATATTGTGTTTTTTTTTGTTGGATCTAACCTTATCCTACTTACAAATATTTTATCTTTATTTGTAGCTATTTTAGGAGTTGCAAATATATTTTTTTTGCAATCTTCAAAAATTTTTATTCCTTCACTATTTTTTAAGATTTCATATATTTTTTTTAAAGATATATTTTTTGAAAATTCAATATTCAAAGAGAGTGAATGAGCTCTCAAAATAGGTACTCTTACACACGTTGCAGATATTTTAATATTTTTATCATTTAAAATTTTTTTGCTCTCTTTTTCCATTTTAACTTCTTCTTCTGAATATTTTTTTTTGTTTAGCTTAGAATCATGAAGAAAAAGATTAAAAACATATTCATTGCTTTTTTTAAAATGCTCTTTAGTCTCTTTTTTCAATTTATTCAATAGTTTAATACCACCACCACTAGCTGCTTGATAGGTAGAAGCTATAATCCTTTTTACTTTAAATTTTTTATGAAGAGGATATATTGGTAATAACATTAAAATAGTAGTGCAATTAGGAGAAGATATTATATTATTTTTTTTTATTAGATGAGAATTTATTTCAGGAATTATTAAAGGTATTTCTTTTTTTAATCTAAAATAGGAAGAGGAATCTATAATTTTACAATTTTTATTTTTTATTAAAGGAATATATTTTTTAGAGATCTTTTCTCCTGCAGTGAAAAATATAAAATCAAAATTTTTTTTAAAAATTTTTTTTTGTAGAGGTTGTACCTCTATTTTTTTGTTTTTAAAAATAATAAATTTATTTTTAGATTTTAAAGAAGCAAAACAACTTAATTTTTTTATTGGAAAATCTTTTAATAGTTTTATAAGCTCTTGCCCAACTAATCCTGTTGCTCCAATTATTGCTATCTTATATTTCATAGATGGATTTTTTTTCATATATATATTAAAATAAAAAGAGTTGAATATTTTATGGAAGAAAAAATTTGTAAAGCAGTAAATGATGGTGTAAAAGGAATATCTCTTTTAAAAGAAAAAAAAAGTATAGCATTTATAACAAATGCTTCTAGAATGATTGCAGAGTGTTTTAAAAAAGAAAAAAAAATATTGATAGCAGGGAATGGAGGGAGCTTATGCGATGGGATGCATTTTTCTGAAGAGTTAACAGGTTTTTTTAGAAAGAAGAGAAGAGCTTTGCCATCTGTAGTTTTATCAGATCCAGGACATATAACTTGTGTAAGCAATGATGTAGGATATGAATATGTTTTTTCTAGAGGGATAGAAGCATTAGGTAAAGAGGGAGATATATTTATAGCTCTTACAACTAGCGGTAAATCTAAGAATTTGAATATAGCGGTGGATAAAGCAAAAGAGATAAAGTTAAAAACAATATCTTTTTTAGGAAAAGATGGTGGAGAGCTTAAGGGTAGATGTGATTTGGAATTTTTGATAGAGGGATTTACTACTTCCGATAGGATCCAAGAAGTTCATATGACAGCTATACATATTATTATTGAAATGGTGGAATATATACTTTTTAAAGAGGAAGGGAAAGAGATCTTAAAAACCATTTCTAAGGAAAAGGTATATTGAAAAAAAAGATATTTTTCATTTTTGAAAAAAGAATAAAAAATAAAAAAAGACTCTTTTTTTTATATTTTTTAAGTATTTTTTGGAGGTTTTTTGTTTATTTAAAAAATATTTTTTATGAAAAAAATATTTTAAAAATTAAAAAGGTAGACATACCTATTATAAGTATAGGTAATTTAGTATGTGGAGGAGTCGGGAAGACTCCTTTTATAATATTTTTATATGAAAAGTTAAAAAAAAATATTGGAATTATCTCTAGAGGATATGGTTCAAAAATAGGAAGAAAAAATATCGTTGTCGATAAAAATTTTTTAAAAAAAGATTTAGCAAAAGAGATAGGTGATGAACCTTCGATGCTTTTAAATAGGTTGAATAGTTTGATATTTGTGGGAAAAGATAGAATAAAATCTGCTGAGAAAGCAAGAAAGTTAAATTTAGATGCTGTTTTGATGGATGATGGATTTCAATATAGAAAATTGCATAGAGATATAGATATCGTTATTTTAAATGCAAAAAATGTTTTTTCTAATGGATGTTTTATTCCAAGAGGGTTTTTAAGAGAGAATCCTAAGAGATTAAAAAAAGCAGATTTTATCGTTATAAATAATATAAAAGATAGATTGGATTATGAGATAGCTAAACAAAAAATTGTTAAATATGCAAGATGTCCTATTATTGCTGTAACACCTTTTATTAAAAATATTGTTGGAGAGAAGAGTGTAGGTTTTTTTGTAAAAAAAATAGCTGTTTTTTGTGCTATTGCTAACCCTCAATTTTTTATAAGACTTCTTGAAGATAAGGGATATGAGATAGTTGAAAAATTTTTTTTATTGGATCACTCTTTTTTTTCTAAAAAAAAGTTAAAACAGTTTTTTATAAAAGCAAAAAAAAATGGTGCTGAAGCTGTTTTTTGTACAGAAAAAGATTGGGTGAAACTTTTTGATTTAAAAGACTTAGAGGTCTTTTATGTGAAAATAGATTTAAAAATACTTTTTGGTGAAGAAAATATGGAAAAATTGATTTCATCTATTGAAAAAAAGATATATATTAGTAAAAAAGGAAAATAATGAAGATATTTTTACCGAAGTTAGGAGAGAGTATTTTATCGGCTACTGTAGTTCGTTGGTTTAAAAAAGTAGGAGATAAAGTTGAAAAAGATGAACCTCTTTTAGAGGTTACCACAGAAAAAGTTACTAGCGAGATACCTTCGCCAGTAGAAGGTGTTTTAAAAGAGATTATAGCTTTTGAAAATAGTGAGGTAAAGGTAGGAGAGGTTTTAGCGGAGATTGCAGAAGAAGAGAAATTTTTTGTATCTCCTGCTGTTAAACGTTTAGCAGAAGAGAAAAATATCTCTTTAGAAGAGTTGAAGAAGATAAAAGCTGAGGGAAGGATTACAAAAAAAGATGTAGAAGAATTTGCTTCAGATAAAAAATATGTAGAGATGAGTTTTATGAGAAAAGCTATAGCTAAAAATATGGAGTTGGCAAATAATATTCCTACAGGGTATTTGATTACTGAAGTTGATGTTACCTCTCTTTTAAAGTTTATTCAAGAAAAGAGAAAAAAGATAAAAGATAGGTTGACGATAACAAGTTTTATTATAAAAGCAATAGCTGATTCTGTTTTATCTTTTAAATATTTAAATAGTTTTTTTAAAGAGGGTAAGATTTTTTTAAATGAAGAGGTTAATGTTGGTATTGCTGTAGATACAGAAGAGGGGTTGTTTGTTCCTGTTATAAAAAGCTGTGATAAAAAAACTGTTTTAGAGATAGCTAAAGATGTTTCTGTTATAGCTCAAAAAGCAAGAGACAAAAAACTTGAGATTAAAGATATGGAAGGTGGAACTATTACAATTTCTAATTTTGGGATGGGAGGAGCAAAGATTGGAATACCTCTTATTAAAATACCAGAGGTAGCTATTATAGGTGTTGGAGCTATTATGGATAAGGTTGTTTTTAAAGAAGATAAATTTTTATCTATAAAAATTGTAAATATTTCATTGTCATTGGATCATAGAGTAATAGATGGTATGTATGGATCTAATTTTTTAAAAAAAATTAAAAATTTTTTGGAGTCTGAAGAGTTTTATGGTGGAGATGCTTTTTAAAAAACAAAAAAAATATATAAATTATTTTTTTGATAATATAGATAGGGAAAAAACAAAAAATATTTTAGATGAATTATTAAAATGTAGGGGAAATATTGTTTTTACTGGTGTTGGGAAGAGTGGAATAATTGCAAATAAATTAGCTATGACTATGAGTTCTTTAGGTAGTAAGTCTTTTTATCTATCTCCATTAGGAGCTCTTCATGGAGATATAGGTCTTTTATCAAAAGATGATATTATTATTTTTTTAAGTAGAAGTGGTAATACTAAAGAGCTTATAGATCTTGTTCCTTTTATCAAAAAAAAAGGGTTAAAAATTATATCTTTTTTATCTAATATTAATTCTGAATTAGAAAGATTATCAGATTTATATATCTATCTTCCTATAAAAAAAGAAATATGTCCTTTTAATTTAGCTCCTACAACATCTGCTGCTGTGCAACTTATCTTTGGAGATATTTTAATAGTATCTCTTATGCAGAAAAAAAAATTTACTTTAGAAGATTATTATAATAACCATCCATCTGGAAATATAGGAAAGATGTTGATTAAAGTTGAAGAAGTTATGTTGAAAGAAGAAAAGATACCTCTTTGCTATGAAGAGGATATGTTGGTAGATGTGATAGATGTTTTATCTTTAAAAAGATGTGGATGTTTGTTGGTTATAGATAGGGAGAGAAATTTAAAGGGTATTTTTACTGATGGAGATCTTAGGAGATCTATAGAAAAAGATAAGAGGGGATTTTTATATAAAAAGATGAAAGAACTTATGACTAAAAATCCTAGATGTATAAGTAAAGATAAGTTAACTATAGATGCAATAAATGAGATGGAAAAAGATAAAAATAGATTAATAACAGTTTTAGCCGTTGTGGAAGAAAAAAAAGTTATAGGCATCATTAGGATGCATGATATCCTTCAAAGAAGCGTTATTTGATTTAGAATAACTCTAAATTTATTTTGGAGAACTCCTCTGTAGTAGGAATTTCATTATTTATTTTGTCAAGATGTTCTTTTGCATTTTTGTATGTCATCTCACCTACCAGTGATATATATTGCTTTTTAATTTTTACTTCCTTATTAGCTGGTGACATTAATGCCTCCATGTTTGATCTAGTAGAATCAAGCATATTTACTGCTTCTCTATAGTTATTCCAGAACTTTGAAAATTTATCGTTTACGGTTTTTTTTATTTTAGCATTTTCCTCTTGTAATTTAGCTATTTGTCCTTTCAATGTTTCTATTTCTTTATTTTTTTCATTTTGTAATGTAGCTATTTGTCCTTTCAATGTTTCTATTTCTTTATTTTTTTCATTTTGTAATGTAGCTATTTGTCCTTTCAATGTTTCTATTTCTTTATTTTTTTTGTTATTCCTTCCTAAAACAAAGTTTGATAGTACAACAATTCCAGGGATAGCTAAAATAGCAACTAAAACAGCTAGAATATTAAAGACTATTTGATTTATTGATAGTAATGTATTATATTCTACTGGAAATCCTTTTTTTATTGAAAAGTTTGCAATCTCTGAACAAACTTTATATTTATTACCAAGTATTATCCCAATAGCAATTAAAGTTATAACTATCGAAGTTCCTCCTACTATTGTAACATCTTTTTGCCAATTTATATTTTTAAAAAAATTATTTTGAACCGTTGACTTTTGCGGATCTATGATTGGGTTTGCCATATTTAACCTCTTGATTTAAAAAATTAATAATACATATTACTTTTTTTTAACACAAGAAAAAATGAAAAATAATTTTATCTTTTAATTTCTTTAAAAATAGAAATGATATCTTCTCTAGACAATTTTTTTATTTCATAGATATCTTCTTTTTCTATTGTTTTTTCAAAAAGATATTTTTTGTTTTCTATTATCTGATGAATCCTTTCTTCAATAGTGTTTTTTGTTATTAATTTAAATACCTGAACATTTTTACTCTGCCCAATCCTATGAACTCTATCTGTAGCTTGATTTTCCTTAGCGGGGTTCCACCATCTATCATAATGAATAACAACCGATGCTACCGATAGATCTATTCCTAACCCCGCAGCTAAAAGAGAAGCTAAAAAAACTTCGCATTTAGGATCTTCTGTAAATTTTTTTATCTCTGCATATCTGTTTTTAGTAGCTCCTGTTATCATCCCAAATTGTATCTGCTTTTTTTCAAGATAGTCTTTCATAATGTTGAGCATAATTAAATATTGGGAAAAAACTACTACCTTTTGATTAGATTCTCTAGCTTCATTTAAAAGCTCTTTGAAAAGCTCCCATTTCCCTGAATTATAATTTTGATAATTTTTTATGTCTTTGTTAATCAAAACTGGATGATCGCATACCTGCTTTAACTTAGATAAAAGAGAAAAAATATGGATGTAATTAATACTTTTTTGATTATATTCTAACTCTTTTAAAATCTCTGCTTTTTTCTTTAATGCTATTTCAAAATATAGCTCTTTTTGTTCATATAAAAGATCAGCATAATATATACTTTCTACTTTTTCAGGTAAATCTAAAAGAACATCATCTTTTTTTCTTCTTAAGATAAAAGGTTTTATTAATTTACTTAATAGCTTTCTTTTGTTTTTATCATGTTCTTTTTCTATTGGAATAACAAAGAAATTTTTAAAAAATTTCTCTTCAGGAAAAAAGGAGGGTAGAATTATATCGAATAAATTTTTAAGTTCTATCAACCTATTCTCTATAGGAGTTCCTGTTAATCCTAATTTCATCTTAGCTTTTATCTTTTTTAAAGATTGATGGACTTGAGAATTTTTATTTTTAGCTATTTGAATTTCATCAAATATAGCCATCTCAAAATCTATTTCAGCTATCTCTTCATCTATTCTTGTAAGACCATATGAAGTTAATAAAATATCAAAATCATCTTTTAAACTTCTTAAAATTCCATGATAAACAGATATTTTTAACTCTTTTAAATATCTTTTTAAAAGATCTTCCCAATGATATATCACTGAAGTAGGACAAACTACCAGATATCTATTTTTTTTGTATTTATGAGAAGATGCTAAAAGAGCCATAGCTTGATGTGTTTTCCCTAACCCCATCTCATCACATAAGATGCCAGATAATCCAAAAGAATATAAAAACCAAAGCCATAAAGCTCCTTTTTTTTGATATTCTCTTAAAATAGCATTTAAATAAGATAAATCTAGAGATTGCTTAACTTCAAAAGTTTTTAAGCTTTTTAATATTTTTTCTAATTCCTTTTTATATCTTCCTATTTTAGGATAAATTATATCTTCCATAGCTGATAGTTTTATCCATTTGAGAAGACCTATTTTTATTTTTTTTCTTTCCATAATTTCTTGTTTATCTAAATTTTTTATCCATTCAAATCTTTCATTAGTTAGATCTAAACATCCTGCTTTAGAAAAAAAATATTTTTTATCTTTGTTTTTATATATATCTACAATATTTATCTTTCCAATATCTGAAATATATTCAAAAGATAGAATATATTTTTTCCCCTCTTTTTTTATTGAGTTGAGTTTAAGATTTAAAAATTTATATTTTTGTAGTCTTTGATCTATAGAGATTATAAAAGGTTTTAATCTATCTATTTCATAATTAAAAAAATAGTCTAAATTGGATTCTGCTATCTCTTTTTTTTGTTCATAATCTTTTGGTAATCTACAATTATTAGGTATTTCGAAAAAACCTTTTTTTTCTATGTATAAAAAGGGATAGATAAATATTATTTTTTTGTTTTGGTACTCTTCTTTAATCTCTATTTTTGGGGTTATTGTTATAGCATTGTTTAGATCTATTATTATGCCTATTCTTTTAATGGGATTATTTGTGAAAAAAAAGTTTTTTATTTGGAAAAGTTCTTCTTTGTTAGAAGAGATAAAATTAGAGATATTTTTTCTTCTAACAACCATTCCTCCTTTTATTTTGGTAGGAGCTTTTTTCTTTTCAAAAAATCCTTTTTTATCTACATATATCCACCTTCCAAAATCTACCATTTCTTTAAAATGTTTATTTTGGATTTTAGAGAAAAAGAACAGATCCTCTTCAAATTTATATGTTATCTCTTCTTGAAAAGCTCCGAAATGGGTTTTGAAATTTTTTGTATTTTGAAGAAAAAATTTATATTGATCTACAAAATCTGAAATATCTTTTTTTAAAACTATTTTTTCTTTTTTTAAAAAAAGATCTTCTTCAACTAAAAAAAATCCTTTATTTTCTATATATATCCAAGGTATTAAATAATCTGATATTTCTTCTTTTTCAAAAATATATAAAGAGAGATGTAAATTATTGTTTTTATCGAAAAAAAGGTTATATTTGGCTTTTTTAGGAGAATAATTGATGGTAAAAAATCTTTGTAGAAGGGAGGGGTAGTTTAATAGAATATCTGCTTCTACAATATCCTTTTTAAAAAAAATAGGTTGTTCTTTTTTTAAAAATCCTTTTTTAAAAAAATATATCCAACCATTAAAAATTTTATAATTTTCTTTTTTTAGATTATCTATTTTTTCTAAAAATTCTTTTTTCTTACTTATTTTAAAAAGTCTTTTATCTTTA
The DNA here is from genome assembly GCA_001303765.1 of Chlamydiae bacterium SM23_39. Taxonomy (GTDB): domain Bacteria; phylum Chlamydiota; class Chlamydiia; order Chlamydiales; family SM23-39; genus SM23-39. The sequence goes on along the minus strand of LJUH01000014.1, from coordinate 8,488 downwards.
AGATATTCAATATTTTCTATTCCCTCTTCATAATCTAATAAAAAAAGATTACTTTTGATAGTATTTAAAGTAGGGATAATCTTTTCAAAATCTTCATCAAAAAAATCTAATTTTATAATGATATCTTCAAAAACTATTTCAACACTATTGGGAAAATTGTTTTGGAAAAAAAAGTTTATCTTATAATTGTTGGTTTCTTTAAGAAAAAAAAGTTCTTTTGCGATATCTTGAAAAAAAGAGAGCTCATATAAAATTTTATCTGATGCTCTATTTTCTTTATATGCTTGTATTTCCTCAAAAGAAAAAGAAGAGATTTTTAAATTTTTTTCTTTATTATCTTCAATGATATCAAAAAATTTTTTTTTATTTTTTAAAGGCTTAATTAAAAAAATTTTTTTACCTCTTTTAAAAAGATAAGAATCTTCTTTTTTGATATTTTTGTATCTGTTATAAGCTATTTGAAATAAAATATTAAAAAAAGAGTTCTCGAATATTATATGAAGAGGTTTTTTTTCTCTTATAAGGTATTTGTATGCTGTTTTTATATGGATACATCTCTTTTTTTCACAGGTACAGAAAAAATCTAAAATTTCAGCATTATCAGATAATTTTAAAAAAGTCCAAAAATGATCTATTTCTACTTCGTAGGTACCTCTTGAAAAAAGGATTTCATTAACTTTTTTTAAATTCATTAAAATTTCTCTTACATAAATTTTTGCATTATCTCATTTTTTTTTCTTAAATACAAGAAACAAAAGAGATTATTTTTAAAAATTTTTTATATAAAGCAATTTTTTTAAATGATAAAAAAGGTTGCTAAATTAAGGTAATTTAAGGTAAAATTATTGTGTTATGATAAATTTTAATAGGATTCATAAGGTTGTAGATACAATAATTAACTTCCCTTCAAAAGTGTCAGATGCAGTAAATAAAACTAAGGAAAAAATTGAAAAAATTAAAAAAGATATTTCAACAAAAATTTCTAAAACAAAAAATGATATTCATAATTATTGTTGGGTAAAACCTCGAGATGCTGTGTGTGCTACAGTTGAAAAAATAAAAAATACCCTTTTTTATTATTTCCCCTTCTTAAAACCTAAAGAACAGATGTATTTTGAACTTAAAAATTTTCAGAATAATTATGATATACAAGAATTAAAAGAAATTTTATTTAACGAAGGTAAAAATGAAAACCAATTTATAACTGAAGTGTTAAAAGAAATAGATGATTATCGCATAGTTTTATCTAGTAAGAAAGATTCGGATAAAAAAGTACTCTTTTTGAATTTAGTATCTTTTGGAATAGAATCCTATAAAAAACTTTCAAATCCAACAGAAAATGCTTTATTAATCTTAGAAAGTGTTGTGGGGATTTTAGAAGTAGAGGAAAAATATTTTTCATCAGAAAAAAGAGATGAAAAACTTGAAAAACTTGTAGAGATAATTAAATTATATGATAAATTTTATGAAGAGTCAAAAAATCCCTCCTTAATGGGTGACTGCTCCTTAATGGGTGACTGCATAGAAAAAGCTATATATGCAACTAACATTTTAAATGATAGTTATAATAAAGATGGAAAAACAAAAGAAAATATTTTGGAAGAGTTAAATGATATAAGAGATAAATTGAAATTAAATGTTAAGATTAGTCGAGAGTCAAAAAAATCTTATGAAGAAGAGATTGAAAAAATAATAAAAGATTTAGAAAGAACGGAAGAAACTATTTTTCAATTGCAAGAGGAGCAAGAAGAGGAATTAAAAATAAAATCTATATGTTCCTTGATTGTTGATAACTATTTATTCAGCTACAGTTCTATTAAAAAGAAACATTTAGGTAACACAACTAAAAGATTTAAAAATTCTACTAAACAACTTTTAATAAAAGCACAACAAGTATTAAATGAAATTCCCAAAGAGATCCCTGAAGAGTTGATGGACGATGTAAAAAAATGTTATGAAAAATTAATAAATCTATTTATAAGAGATAAATATAAAGAGGATGCTATTGATACAGCTAAAAATTATATAAAAAATGGATATATTAAATCCATCATTCTTTATCAGATGATAGAAAAAATGGAAGAAAAATTATCAAAAAAAGAATTATTTGACTTATGTAATTATGTAAAAGATATAGCTGAAACAACCTCTATTGATAATCCTCTTTCTCAAAAACCAAAAAATTATCTTGACATATCTAATGATAGGAAAAAAGAGTTAGAAGAAATTATAAAAGAATTAAATTCTAAAATAGATAGTCTTAGTACAGATATTGAATTGGAAACATTAATAAGAATTTTTTATAAGTAATAAAGTATATAAAAATTTTTTGCCATTTTTCATATTTTCATAAGTAATCAATAAAATCAAAAATTTAAATTCAACTTCCCTAAAAGAAAAAATAAAGAGTTTATTTATAAATAAGAAAAATATATACTAAAAAAATTTGAGGGTGAAAATGAAGTTTATTAAAATGAATAAAAAAAATATTATTTTTATCTCTATTTTTTCATTAGTTTTTTTATTGATTGGATATAATTTTATTGTTGTTAAAATGAAAGGAAAAGAGTTGAATAAAACTGTGAAAGATGAATCTATGTTAAAGATAGAAGCTTCATCAGCAATAATAACTAGAACTGTTAAAAAATTAGAAAAAGAAAAACAATTAAAATTAGTTATAATAGGAAATAAAGATGCAACAAAGGTAGTGGAAAAACCTGCATTAGGATTTAAAAGTATGAAACAAGGTCCTTTTGATCTAATAAATGTTCGAAAGCTTTTAGTATATGCAGTAGATCTATATTTAAATGAGATTAATACAGATGAAAATGTTAGACCTTATCTATCTCATCATCCCTTTACCAATGAAGATGTAAAGATAAGGATTTTTTTTGAGGATAGAGAAAGAGGTAATTTAATAATTGGTACGGCAGATTATGGAAATGTTATTTATGCTATTTATGATGGTAATGGAAGTCGTAGATTTGCTCATAAAGAGAAATATGCAGAATCTGTGAATATTGCAAAAAGCTCTAATAAAGATTCATATAGTGAAATATTTGATGCGATACAGAAATATAAGAGTGTAGGATTTGTTGAATAATTTTAAAAGATTTTTTTAAAAAAATATTTTGAGGATTTTATGTATTTAGATAAATATTTAGAAAAAAAAGGAAAAAATAGTGGTGTTATAGCTTTTTTAGCAGGGTTAGATCATATACAAAAAATATCTAAAGAAGTAGCTGATAGTATTGTACAAGAATTAAAAGATCAGAGAAGTTATTTAAAAATGATAGCTTCAGAGAATTACTCTTCTTTAGCTGTACAGTTAGCTATGGGTAATTTATTTACTGATAAATATAGTGAAGGAATTCCTAAAAAAAGATTTTATGCTGGATGCGATAATGTAGATACTGTTGAAAGTTTAGCAATAGAAGAAGCTAAAAAAATATTTGGTGTGGATCATGTTTACGTTCAACCCCATTCTGGAGCTGATGCTAATATGGTGGCTTATTGGGCTATAATAATTCAAAAAGTTCAAAATAGAGAGTTGGAGAAATTCAATAAGAAGTTAGAAGAACTTACAGATAAAGAATATGAAAAAATAAGAGAGTTGCTTATAAATCAAAAGATAATGGGAATGGCTTTAAGTTCAGGAGGTCATTTAACGCATGGGTATAGACATAATATCTCTTCTAAAATGATGATATCTCATTCTTATGAGGTAGATCCAAAAAGTTGTATGTTGGATTATAAAAAAATTCAGGAAAAGGTAAAAAAAGAAAAACCTTTAATATTACTTGCAGGGTATTCTTCTTATCCAAGACTTATAAATTTTGCTAAAATGAAAGAGATAGCTGATAGTGTTAAAGCTGTTTTTATGGTTGATATGGCCCATTTTGCAGGATTAGTTGCAGGGAAAGTTATGAAGGGAGAATATAATCCTGTAGGATATGCTGATATCATAACTTCTACTACTCATAAAACTTTAAGAGGTCCTCGGGGAGGAATTATTTTATGTACTGAGGAATTTAAAGATGTTATAGATAAGGGCTGTCCTTTAGTATTAGGTGGACCTATGCCTCATGTTATTGCAGCTAAAGCTATAGCTTTTAAAGAGGCTAATAGTAAAGAATTTTGTGATTATGCTTCTAATATTGTAAAAAATGCTGTTGCATTAGCAGAAAAATTAAAATCTTTAGGAGCTAAAATAATAACAGATGGAACAGATAACCATCTTCTTTTAGTCGATGTTAATAAAAGTTTTGGAATAACAGGAAGGCAAGCAGAGAAAGCACTTAGAGAAGCACATATAACAGTAAATAGAAATACTATCCCATTAGATGAAAATGGTCCTTGGTATACATCTGGTATTAGGATAGGTACTCCAGCTGTTACTACCTTAGGTATGAAAGAAGAGCAGATGAAAGAGTTGGGAGAGATTATTTTTGAAATTTTAAAAAATACAAGATCTATTATTAAAAATGGTAAAAAATCTAAAGCAGAAGTTGAAGTAGATAAAAATGCTTTAGAGAAAGGTAAAGATAGAATAGCTCAGCTTTTAAAAGAGTTTCCTTTATATCCAGAAATAATAATTTGAGAGGGGTAATATGGAAAAAAAAGAAGAATTTAAAACAGTTAATGAGAAAATTGAAAATTTTCTTTTAGAGAAAAGAAGAATTTTTTTATCCGATGCAGTAGATCAAGAGAGTGCAAAAGATATTATCAGGAAATTATGGTATTTGAATTGGAAAGATCCTAAAAAACCTATTTTATTTGTGATAAATTCACCAGGAGGAGCTGTTGACTCAGGTTTTGCTATATTTGATCAGATAAAACTTTTATCTTCCCCAGTATATACTTTAATCACAGGTCTTGCTGCTTCTATGGGATCTCTTTTGTCATTAGCTGCTGTTAAAGGTAAAAGGTTTGCTACTAAATATTCTAGAATAATGATCCATCAACCTTTGATAAGCGGAGTCATTAGAGGTCAAGCTACAGATTTAGATATACAAGCAAGAGAGATGTTAAAAACAAGAAATTTGATTGTTAAAATATATTCTGAAGCTACTTCTAAAGATGTTAAAATTATTGAAAAAGCTATTGATAGAGATAATTGGATGACACCAGAAGAAGCTATGAAATTTGGACTTTTAGATAAGATTATAGATAATCCTGAAGAGATAGATGGAATTTTATAAATGTCATAATTTAGGAAATGATTTTATTCTTTTTTATAATGTAAATAGTTTTGTAGATATTAAAAAATTATGTTTTAGAAAATTGAATATTGGAGCTGATGGAATCATTTTTTTAAAAAAACTAAAAGATTGTTATAAGATAAATATTTTTAATAAAGATGGATCTGAAGCTTTATGTTGTGGTAATGCTCTTTTTTGTTCTTTTAAATTTATATTTGAAAAGCTTTTAAAAAAAGATTTAAAAAAAGAGATTATGATAAAAACTTTATCAAAAAAAGCTTTAGGTTTATATGAAAAAGGTAAAATTTGTTTTTATATTGATCCTCCTAAAATAATTGATAGTTTTTCTAAAAAAATAGAAAATAAAAAATTCAATTTTATATTGGTAGATTCAGGAGTGCTTCATCTTGTTTCTTTTTTAAAAGATATCGATAGTTTGGATATTAATTATTTTGCAAAAAAAATAAAAAGATTTTTTAAGGATGGTATCAATATAAATTTTGCTAGAATAGATAAAGAAAAAATATTTGTTAGAACATATGAAAGGGGAGTTGAAGAGGAGACATATAGCTGTGGTACTGCTGCTATAGCTGTTGCTAAAGCTTATAATTTTAAAAAAAGAAAGATGGCTTTTAAATATGGAGATATAGAGGTTTTTTTTGAAAATGATAGATTAAAAATATCTTCAAATCCTAAAATTGTTTTTAAAGGAGATTTAAATATATGAAGATAGGCATACCTAAAGAAATTAAAGATAATGAATTTAGAGTATCTTTAACACCTAATGCTGTAGCAACATTAGTTGCAAATAAACATGAGGTGGTTGTGCAGAAAGATGCTGGTAAAGAAAATGGATTTTTTGATGAGATGTATAAGAAGAGTGGAGCTCAGATAGTGAATAGTTTAGAAGAAGTATATCAATCTGAGATGGTTATAAAAGTGAAAGAACCTCAAAAAAAAGAAATACCTCTATTAAAAGAAAAACAGATACTTTTTTGTTATTTACATTTAGCAGCTGATAGAGAGTTGACACAGGAGCTTATTAAAAAAAAGATAATAGGTATAGCTTTTGAAACTGTTACTGATGATAATAACAACCTTCCTCTTTTAATTCCTATGAGTATGGCAGCGGGGAAAATAGCTATATCAAAAGGAGCTTCTCTTTTACAAAAATCTAATGCAGGGAAAGGTGTTATTTTAGGAGGGTTGCCGGGAGTTAGAAAAGCTCATGTTGTTGTGATTGGAGGAGGAATTGTTGGAGAGTATGCTTTGAAAGAAGCATTAGCGATGGGTGCTGATGTTGAAGTTTTTGATATCAATGTGAATAGATTAAAAGAATTAGATACTCTTTATGGTCCCTATTTAAAAACTATTTATTTTTCTGAAGAATCTTTGAAAGAATCTTTGAAAAAAGCAGATCTTATTATTGGAGCAGTTCTTATTAAAGGAGCTAAAGCTCCAAGAATTATTACTAGAGATATGTTGAAATTAATTGAAAGGAAATCTGTTATTATTGATGTATCTATAGATCAAGGTGGATGTGTAGAAACATCTAAGCCTACAACTCATGCTAATCCTACATATGAAATTGAGGGAGTTATTCATTATTGTGTTGCTAATATTCCAGGGGATTGTCCTAAAACTACTAGTTCAGCTTTAAGTAATGCTATTTCACCTTATTCTGTTAAAATAGCTAATTTAGGATATAAAAAATCAATTTTGGAAGATAAGCATTTAAGAAATGGATTAAATTTATTTTTAGGGAACGTTACTAATAAAGAAGTAGCTAGAGATTTAAAGTTTGAGTATAAAGATATAGAATCTATTATATAATATTTTATGAATGGTTCTTTCTTTTTATAAAATTTAATGCTCTTTCGTATGGTTCTTCATAAACGGTTATTAAAGAATTATTTTCATCAATTTTATAAAAGATCTTTCCTCGAGTTAAAGAAACAACTGATATATATGAAGAGATAGTATTTCTTTTTTTATTTTCAAAAAAGATTCTTACTTCTACATTTTTATTAGTGAATGGATAGTTTTCTAGGTAGGGATGTATCTTTTTAAAAGAGTTAAATTCATTTAAAAAGAGTTCTATTGCATATACTAATAGTTCTCTAGCCTTATCGATATTACATGGTTCTCCATGTGTAAAGCTTAATGAAGAGATCTTTATTTTTTCCTTTCCAAACCCTCCAAATCCTATACAAAACAAATTTTTTTCTTTTTTTAATTTTTTTATTGTTTTGATCATAACTTTTTTTTCTAAAATCAGATCTTCAGGCTCTTTATTAAAAAAATTGTTGGTTAGAAAAAAAACTCCTAATAAAACTATTATAAAAGTAATCAATTTTTTAGATTTTATCATTTCTCATCTCTATAAACATTTTTGAGAGTTCATCTTTGTAATCTTTTACTAATTGTTGATAGGTATCACCATATATCTCTAAATAAAATTTTTGAGCAGTAGGATGTATATCAAAAAGGATAAATTCGGGTAATTTATTATTAGCATTAGAAGAAATAACATATAAAATAGGGTATTTTTTATATACATAGTTAAAACAGTGAATCTCTTTTTTTCTACTCATTATTTCAGATGGGCATATAGATACTATATGCATCCTATGTCTATATTTTATTGGTAGTTTTTCTAATGCTTTTTTTACATTATCTGTTTGATCATGGCTAACTCCATAATGGTTTTTTAAGGGTTGAGATTTTTGATTTTTAATAAAAATTTTAGAATTAGTTAACCAGAAAAAACTAGATATAACAAAAATAAAAACAATAAATTTACTTATTTTTATAAATTTCATTTTCAAATATTTAAAAAACAATAAATGCATTATAAACATAATCTTTTTTATTTCCCCAAATAAAAAAAAATTTTATGTATAAAAAAAAATTTTCAGATATAAAACTAGATAAAATTAAATTTTAATTTTGTTATTTTTTTGAATTATTCTTGTTAACGATAGCTAATGCTTCTTCATATGTTTCTTCATGAACTGTTTGAAATTGATTGTTTTCATTTTTTTTAACATAGTTTACTGTTTCTCCATATCCTAAAAAAACATAAGTTAAATGCGGAGAGGCATAGCTATTATTTTTTTCATCATGAAAAAAAATACTAAGATCTATATTTTTACTAGTAAAAGGATAATTAGCTAAATAGGGACGGATCTTTTCAAAAGAGTTAAATTCATTTAAAAAAACCTCTGCTGCATATACTAACAATTCTCTAGCTTTATCTATATCGTAGGGTTCTCCTTCATGTACAA
>LJUH01000054.1 GCA_001303765.1 Chlamydiae bacterium SM23_39 | reverse complement strand
GGTATAAAAGATGTGATTGCTTGATGGGAGCTGTATGAATCGAGAGGTTCACGTACAGTTCTGAGAGAGGCTGTTGGGGAAGTGCCGATGGCCTACTCACCTAATTTAATTTAAAAATATTTTTTCATTTCTAAAAGTCTTTCAGATATTTCTTCTATAGAAATTTTTTTACATCCTAAGTGTTCTATAGCTATACCTGCTGCTATATTTGATAGTTTGATTGCATCATCTATATTAAAATTATTAGCTATACATAAGGCGAGCATGGCTAAGACAGTATCTCCTGCTCCAGTTACATCTTTTATCTCTTTAACTTTAACAGAAAAATTCTTTTTTTGTAATTTGTTGTTGAAATAGGTCATTCCCTTTTCTGATTTTGTTATTAATAGATTTTTAGTTTTTGTTTTCTTAATTAATATTTTTGCTACTTTTTCTATGGGGTTTTCGAAATTAAGTTTAGATGCTAAATACGCTTCTTTTAAATTAGGTTTTATAAGATATGCATTTTGATATTTTAAAAAATCATCTCCTTTAGGATCTACAATAGTAGGTATTTTTTTACTATTTGCAATATTAATAATAAAAGATAAAAATTTTTTTGATAAAAATCCTTTTTTGTAATCTGAAATAGCTATGACATCTATATCTTTTATAATTTTTGGAAGATCAGATATCAATTTTTTTTCCAAATTTTTATCTAAAAAAATATTTTTTTCAAAATCTACTCTTAAAATTTGTTGAGATTCTGAAATAAATCTATTTTTTATTATGGTAGGATAATTTTTTTGTATTAATAGATATTTTGTATCTGCTTTTTCTTTTTGTAAACAGTTTAAAATGTTTTTCCCCTCTTCATCTTCTCCTATCCTTCCAATAGTGGTAACATTTGCTTTTAAAGCTAATAGGTTTAATACAACATTTCCTGCACCTCCTGCCATAAAATGGTTGTCTTTTACTTGTAATATAGCTACAGGAGCTTCTGGAGATATTCTTTCTACTTTTCCTGTAGTATATTTATCTAACATGTAATCTCCTATTACTAGAGCATTAATAGGATGGATTTTTTTTAGTAAGTCTATTAGTTCTACCATATTTTTTTATCTAATAAATAGTTGTTTACATAATCATAGACAGCATCTTCTATAGGAGTAAATTTATAATTAGGGAAAATTAGATTTATTTTTTCCATGTTTGCACAAGTGTAATTTTGATACTGTTTTTTTAATTTTTTAGGCATCTCTATATATCTTATTCTTTCTTTTTTATTTAATGCTTTAAACATCGATTTAGCTAAAAAATTCCAGGAAGTTGCTTTACCTCTTCCAATATTAAAAATGCCATATTTTTTTTTAAAAATATCTATAAATGAAAAAGTTAATTTAACAACATCTTTTATATATATAAAATCTCTTTTTTGTTCTCCATCTTTATATTTTGGATCAAAAGATTTATATAAAAGAACTTCTTTATTATTTTTAACTCTATCAAACATTTTAAATACCATAGAAGCCATATGTTTTTTATGGTATTCATTAGGACCAAAAACATTAAAATATTTAAGGCCAACTACTTTATTTAAAAAATTATTTTTTTTTATCCAAAGATCAAAAAGATATTTAGAAAATCCATAGTTATTGAGAGGTTTTAAATTTTCTAATTCATCATCATTAAATTTATTTTCTCCCATACCATATGTTGCAGCTGATGATGCATATATAAATTTTACATTGTTTTCTATAGCTAGTTTAGAAAGTTTGATGCTATATAAAAAATTGTTTTCTAATAGATATTTTGTATTTTTTTCTAAAGTATCAGAACATGCTCCTAAATGAAAGATAGCATTAAAATTTTTTATATTTTTTTTTAAAAAGGGAAAAATAAATTTTTTAGAAAATAGTTCTAAAAATTTTTTTTTGTTTAAATTTTTTGCTTTTTCTTTATCTATAGTATCTACGAGGAAGAGATCGTAATATCCTAAATCATTTAAATATCTTATAAGAGCAGAACCTATAAATCCTGCTGCTCCAGTTATAAGAATATATTTTTTCATGTATTATACCATGTTTTTAGATCTCTGTTAATAGCTTTTACCTTATAAAAAGTTGTGTTTTTTAAAATACTGTGTTTTTTGAAAGAATTACCAAAACAAAAAAAAGAACTTCCACTTCCTGTCATAACTACTTTTTTAAAACCTATCTTGTAAAGAGTAGATTTTATTTTAATAAGGTTTGGATTTAAATTAAATGAATAATTTTCTAAGTCGTTAGAAAATTCTAGTTTTTTTTTGTGTTCAAATTTATAATTTTTAGAAAAATTTGTTATATTTTCATATACCTCTTTTGTGCTTATACCAAAATTTGGTGTTGCAATTGTTAAATAGGGGAGTTTTAATTTTATATTTTTTATTATCTCTCCTTTTCCTTGACAAAGAGCTGAACCATTAGAAAAGAAAAAAGGAACATCTGAACCTATTTCTGATCCTATTTTTATAAGTTCATTAGCAGATAATTTGGTATTTAATATTTTATTTAAAGCCCAGAGAATAGTTGCAGCATTACTACTACCACCTCCTAAGCCGGATTTGATAGGTATATTTTTTTTTAGGATAATTGTTAAAAAAAAGGTTTTTTTTGTTTTTTTTTTAAAAATATCTATAGCTTTATAGATAATATTATCTTTCTTAGAAAGAGCGGGATTGTTTTTACATGTAATAATATCTTTTTTTGATAAAGAGATATTTATTATATCATAAAGATCTATTGTTTGATTGATTGAGATAATTTCATGAAAGCCATCTTTTCGTTTATATAAAATTTTAAAAAGAAGATTTATTTTTGCAGGAGAAAAAAAAGTTAAAAAGTTATTTTTCACTTTTTTGTTCTTTTTCAGGAATTATGTTTAATTTGCAAGTAGCTTCTACATTTTCTTTTAAATTAAATTTTATATCGAAAGTTCCAGTTTCTTTAATTGGTTTTTTTAAAATAATTTCTTTTTTATCTATTTTTATATCTTCTTTTTCTAATAATGCTAAAATATCTTGTTTCCCAATAGAACCATACATCTTACCTGTAGGATCTGTTTTAACTGTAGTTTCAAGAGTTAATTTTTCTATTTTTTCTTTGATTTTTTCAGATTCTTTTTTTTCTAATTTAGCTTTTTTTTCTCTTTCTTCTTGTAATTTTTTTTGTAGAGCTAAAGTATGTTTTTTAGCAATTATTGCTTTTTTTTGAGGAATTAAAAAATTTCTAGAATATCCTGGTTTTACTTCAACAATATCTCCACTTTTCCCTAAATACTCTACATCTTCTAATAATAATAGTTTTTGCTTCATACTTATTCCTTTGAAACGAAGGGTAAAAAAGCCATGTATCTAGCTTTTTTAATAGCGTTTTTTAAAAGTTTTTGAAAATAACTAGAAACACCTGTTATTCTTCGTGGGATAATTTTGCCCTTATCCGTTATAAATTTTTTTAAAGTTTCTACATCTTTATAATCAATATCCTTAAAATTATTTATTTTAAAAGGACAGATTCTTTTTTGTTTTACAAAATTTTTTGGCATTTTAAAATTCTCCTTTAAGGACTGGATATTCTAATTTCTCTTTTATGCTTTTTGTTTGAATTATTATAAAGCGGATTATATCTTCATGAAAATTGTATTCTTTGCATAAAGGTGCAATATTTGAACTGTTTGTTGTAAAATAAATTAAATAGTAAAATCCCTCTTTTTTTCCTTTTATTTCATAAGATAATTTTTTTTTACCCATCTCATGTATTTTATGAACTTCTCCACCTTTTTTTGTTATAGTTTCAGTTATTTTTTTTATTGATTTTTTTAAAGCTTCTTCACTTAAACTTGAATTTAAAATATACATACCCTCATAAAGGCGGTTTCTTTTTTTTTCCATATTTATCCCTTCTTTTTTCTAATATTTGCTTTATTCATTGCAATATCTATCCCATATTGTAACCATAAATATATTATATCTAAAGCTCTATTAATGATTTTACATATATTTTTTTCTTCATCTTTAGAAAAATCTTTTAAAACGTAGGAAGAAAGTTCTTCTGATTCTGCGTTTCCAATTCCTACTTTTAGTCTGTTGTAAGTTTGAGTATTTAGGTTTATCTCTATGCTCATCAATCCTTTATGGCCTCCACTGCTTCCTGATTTTTTTAATCTAAATTCCCCAAAAGGAATATAAACATCATCTACGATAACTAATATATTAGAAATTTCTATTTTAAAAAAATCTTTACAAGCTTTTAATGCAATACCGCTATTATTTACATATGTTGAAGGTTTTAAAAGATAAACCTTTTTATTTTCAACTTTACCTTTAGCTATTTCACTTTTTAGTTTTATCTGTTTTTTAAATTTTAATTCCCATTTTTTAGAAAAAAAATCTACTATTTTAAAACCTATGTTATGTCTTGTGTTTTTATATTTTTCTCCGATATTTCCAAGACCAACAATAAGATAGTTCATTTTTTACCTTTTTATTATAGAAACAACTACTTCTTCAAGATGCCTTTTGTGTTTAATATTTTCAGATATGTCTATGTCTTTTATTTTTTTTGATTGCCCTATTTTTAAATCTGTTACATCTAAAATAAAATTTTTAGGAATATCTTGCGGTAAACATTTAATTTTTAGATGCCTTAATATTCTTTTAAAAGAGCCTCCCTCTTTTATCCCAATACATTTGTCCTCTCCAATTATTTCAATAGGAATATTTATGCTGATCTCTTTTTTTTCTAAAAGTTTTAAAAAATCTAGATGTATTATTTGATAGTTTACAGGATTATATTGGATTTCTTTGATGATTGCTTTAAAAGATTTATCTTTGTTTTTAAGAGTAAAAATAGTTGTGGATAATCTACCTTTAGGAATTTTTCTTGTAATGGTTTCGAAATCTTCTTTTTTAATAAAAATATTTTGTGAACTACCTTTTAAATATAAAACTGCAGGAATATTATTTTCCCAACGAAGTTTTTTTATTTCATTTTTTTTTGTAGTTAATCTTTCAAATATTTCAAGTTCCATAATTCTACCTATTGTATAATTTATCTCTTTTAAAAAGAATTAAAAGATTTATTTTAAAATTTTTGGGGTGGAAGGATTCGAACCTCCGCATGGCGGGACCAAAACCCGCTGCCTTACCGCTTGGCTACACCCCATTTAAATAAAAAATATATCTTATAAAGAGATTATTTTGCAACTTCTCTTGTTAAATGGTATCATAAAAAAATGAGAATAGTGCACCTATCTGCAGAATTTTTCCCTGTTTCTACTGTGGGAGGGCTTGCTGAAGTAGTTTCAGGACTTGCTAATGGATTTGCTGAAGAAGAAAATGTAGAAGTTATAATTCCTAAATATAGTTTTATAGAGTTAAAAGAAGCAAGAAAAAGTTGCTTTGATGATATTGAGGTTTTTAAAATAAAAATAAAAAAGGTGGATCTGACTCTTATTGATTCTTTAAAAGTCGATTATTTTAAAAGAAAAAAGATTTATGGATATAAAGATGATGAAGATAGGTTTATTTATTTTTCAAATATATCTTTGCAATATTTATTAAATAAAGGAGAAGAGATAGATATTTTACATCTTCATGATTGGCATACTAGTTTGTCTGCTGCTTTATATAAAGATATTTTTAAAAAAAAAGGACTTAAAATAAAAAAAATAGTTTTGACAATTCATAATGTAAAATATCAAGGAGAATGCTCTTATAAAAAATTGAATAAGATAAAGATAGAAGGAAAAAAATATATTTTTAAAAAAAAATTTTTTTTAAGAAAGGTAAATCTTTTGGCATGTGGAGTATTTTATAGCGATAAGATAGTAGCAGTATCTCCTACCTATTCTAAAGAGATCCTGACTAAAAAACAGGGTTATGGACTTCAAAATGCTTTTTTAGAAAATAGAAATAAACTTACTGGAATTTTAAATGGTATAGATATTTCTAAATGGGATCCAATGAATGATCCTTTTATAAGATATCATTTTTCGAATCATGATGATATAAAAAAAATATTTGATAATAAGAGATTAAATAAACAACTCCTTCAAAAAAAATTAAAAATGAAGATTAATAATAAACCTTTAATTTCTTTTGTAGGAAGATTAGTTCCTCAAAAAGGACCCGCTCTTGTTATTGAAGCTCTTAAGCAAACTTTTAAATGCAATGGTCAATTCATTATATTAGGCTCTTCTACCATTAAAAGTATTCAAAGAAGATTTAAAAGGTTAAAAAGACGATTTAAATTAAATAAAGATGTTTCTATTAATTTTTTATATGATGAAGAGTTATCTCATTTGATATATGCTGCTTCAGATTTTATGGTTATACCATCTCTTTTTGAACCTTGTGGGCTTGTTCAAATGATATCTTTTAGATATGGAACAATACCTATAGCTAGAGAAATTGGGGGTTTAAAAGATACTGTTTTTGATGAGAAGAATGGGTTTACATTTAAAAAGTTTTCAAAAAGAGAACTAAGAAAAGTTATAAAAAAAAGCATCAATTTTTGGGAAGATCATCATAAGTTAGATAAAATGATAAAAAATATGATAAATGAAAATCATAGTTGGGATCAAGTAAAGGTAAAATATTTTGATTTATATAAAAATTTATTATTTTAATCTGTCAAATTTTTTAAATATTTTTTATTAGCATAAAAATAATCTATGGCAGTTAATATATTGTAGAGAGCTATTATTAAAATAGAATAAAAACTTATTTTTTTTAAGTTTGAGAGAGATAGGATTTTTTCATGGTGTAAAATTATTAATATTACTATTAAAATGCAAACGAATCCATTCATTATAGTTTTTATTTTACCACTTTTTCTAGCTGCTAAAGCAAACCCTTTTAAAGCACATAGAGTTCTAAGAGAACTTATTATTAATTCTCTATATAATAATACAAAAACTAGAATTAAAGGTATTTTTACTATTCCTTGGGTAAATGTAAAAAAAACTGAGATATGGGTTATTGTATCAGCCATGGGATCTATTATTTTACCCATATCTGTTACTAAATTTTTTTTTCTTGCTAAAATGCCATCTACTATATCTGAAGTTTCGCATATTAAAAGTATTAATAGTAAGATGTAGGAAGCTAGATAATTGTTTATACCAAAAATGTGGGGATAGAGATAGAGCAAAGGAAAAAAGGGAATTAATAGAATTCTTAAAAAAGTTAAATAATGAGCTATGTTCATTTATTTTTTTTAAAATTATAAAAATTTTTAATAATATTCAATTAAAAAATAATTGATGTTTTTGCTAGAGATGATATACTTTTTTGGTTATGATTAGAAGTATTGAAAGTTCTAAAATTTCTAAAATAGGATTAAAGTTAGGTGATTTATCATTTGATGTTGTGGAATTAGTTAATTCTTTTATACAAACAACTGATTTTTCTTATGTAAATAAAGATTTTTATAACTTAAATATTATAAACGTTTCTTATCAAATTTCTAAAATAAGTAAATTGTTAAATAATAAATTTTTATTTTTTAGAAATATTGCTAT
>LJUH01000053.1 GCA_001303765.1 Chlamydiae bacterium SM23_39 | reverse complement strand
AAATTCAATCTTTGAATTTTTTAAAAATATAGAAAAATATAGGAAGGATTTAAAAACTTTGTTGAAGGATAATTTTGAAATTATAGATTCCCAAACTCAAGTTCCGTGAGTATAGAATAAAAATTTATAAGATGATATCTTAAAGATAACATGAAATTAATCAAGCTTAATAAAAGAAAATTTTCTTTTTTTGCAATAAATTTTACCTATTTTTTAGATAATCTAGGATGGTCTATAGTTTTTCCAATCTTTGCTCCTCTTTTTTTAGATGTAGATAATTTAATTTTTTCTGAGAGTTTTTCTATATCAGCTAGAACAGCTCTTTTGGGTATATTTTTAGGAGCTTTTCCTTTAGCTCAATTTTTAGGGGCTCCTATTCTTGGAGAGTTTGCTGATAAAAGGGGGAGAAGAAAAGCTTTTATTTTATCTATAGCTTTTACTTGTTTAGGATATCTTTTAACAGCATGGAGTGTTTATTATAAAAATTTATATTTTCTTTTTATTGGTCGGGTAGTAACAGGAATTTTTTCTGGTAATTTATCTATATGTTTGGCGAGCATTGCAGATCTTAGCAAAGAAAAAAAGAGTAAAGTAAAGCATTTTGGTTATTTATCAGTTTTAGGAGGTTTTGCTTTTATTGTTGGAGCTCTTTTAGGTGGAAATTTTTCTGATTCTTCTGTTAGCAAGTATTTTTCATTAGATTTTCCTCTTTGGATTGCTGCTTTTTTAAGCTTTTTAAATCTGCTTTTTGTCATTTTTGCATTTGTTGAAACTTCTTTACCAAACCCAAATGTTAAATTTAATTTATTTGAAAGTTTTTTTCATATATATAGAGCTCTTCAAATAAAAAATCTTAAAAAACTCTATTTTATATATTTTTTATTTATTTTTTCTTGGACCATGTTATTTCAATTTTCGCTTGTTCTAGTGATAACAAAATTTTCTTTTTCTCATCTGCAAATAGGAGAATTAGCAGCCTTTATGGGAGTTTGTTGGGCTTTAGGATCGGGTTTAATAAGTAAAGTGTTGGTTTCTAAATTTCCAGATAAAAATATATTAAAATTTTCTCTATTATTTTTTGTTATCTTTTCTACATTTTTAGTATTTGTAAATTTTTCTTATATTGTTATAATTATCTTGGGAGTTTGTGGAATAATAGGAGGCGTTACTTGGCCACTTTGCGTGGAAGCTTTATCAAATAAAGCTAATATAAATATGCAAGGAAAGGTGTTAGGGATGAGTCAATCTGTTCAATCTTTAGCTATGGCTATCTCTCCAATAATAGGAGGATTTTTAGCTAACTATTTTATAGAATTTTCCTTTTTAGCAGCTTCTTTTGCAAGTTTGATTGGATTTATAATTTATTTAAAAGAGAAACTATAATATGAAAAATAAACAAGAAAAAAAGAGTTTAAAAGATATTTTAAATTCTTATTGGAATGAAAACAAAAATAAGGCAGAAGGAAAAATATCTATTTCACAGGTAAAAAAAAAGATGAAAAAAGCTTCTTTATCTTATAAATCTTTTATAGAGATGCACAATCTTTTAAAAAAAACATATAAAACTCTTATTAATAAAAAAAAGTAGAAAAACTTTTCTGTTTATGCTATAATATCTTTTATGAAAGATAAGATTCTTAAGTTCTCGAATAAGGTAGAGATATGTTTCAAAGGGCTTTTAGTGTTTATTGAAAGAGACATAAGCAATAAAGAAATTATTTTAAAAACAACAGTTTTTTCAGAAAGAGATTTTGTTCCTATTTCTATTAGAAAATGTGTTAAAAAAATTTTTGAAAAAAATAAAAAAGCCTTTTTATCTATTGATGAAAAAAGGTTCGCTGTTGATTTTATTCAAAAAATTCCTTTAAAAGCAGAAAAATTTTTATTAAAAATTATAAGATTATATTTGTTAGTAGCAAAAAGTTGGGCTTTAATTTTAAAAAAGCTTGCAGAGCAAGATTTTTTAAATGTTTAAAATTTTTCTTTTAAAATATTTAAAATAGAATTATCTTTTTTTTATGTTTAAAGGTTCTATAGTAGCTATTATTACTCCTTTTACGAAGGATAACAAAATAGATAAAAAAGCTCTTTTTGATTTAGTGGAGTGGCATATAGAAAATAAAAGTGATGCTATTGTTGCTTGCGGAACTACAGGAGAGAGTCCTACTCTTTCTGATGAGGAAAAATTAGAAATAATAAAAATATGTGTAGAAGCTTCTAAAGGAAGAGTCCCAGTAATAGCAGGGACAGGCACATACGATACCTCTAAATCTTTTTATCTTACCAAAAAAGCTAAAGAGTTAAAAGCATCAGGATGTTTAGTTGTTGTTCCTTATTATAATAGACCTACACAGGAAGGCATCTTTTTCCATTTTAAAGAGATTGCTAAAGCTAATCTACCTATTATAGCATATCATCATCCCAAAAGAACTGGTATAAATGTAGAGCTTTTAACTTTTCAAAGGTTATCAACAATAAAAAATATTGTAGCTGTAAAAGAAGCTTCGGGTGATTTAGACTTTATTTATAAATTGATTGAAATTTCTTCTTTTCCAATTTTATCAGGTGATGATAGTTTAACTTTTCCTATTATGAAAAGAGGTGGAGTTGGATCTATTTCTGTCGTTGCTAATGTTATTCCAAATGTTTGGAAAAAATTTGTTTCTTTACTTTTAGAGAAGAATTTTAAAAAAGCAACTTTTTTATATAAAAAATATGAAAAGTTAGTTGAAGCTATGACTTTGGAAACAAATCCGCAATGTGTGAAATATGCTCTTTATTTAATGAAAAGGTGTAATTCTTATATTAGGTTACCTTTAATAAAACCAAAGAATGAAGTAAAAGAAAAAATAAAAAAAGCGCTTTCCTAAAAGATTTTTATAAATTCTTAAACTGTTATTTAATAGAATATTATTTTGGTTTTAAAAATATTTATTTAAATAAAAAATTTTTTAAACAAAAAAAATAATTTTGTATGAATTTCTTTTGAAAATATTTTAATAGCATGATATAATAATTCATGATAAAGATGCTTGCTTACAATAACATAAATTCATTAAATTCTATTCCGGATGAATTGAAAATTAAAATATTTAATTATCTTCCAGATAAAAAATTAAAAGAAATGTTTTTTGTTGGAAAAGATTTTAACAGAATTTTAAATCTTGAAAATTTTTGGGAAGAAAGAGTTTGGAGTAGATGTTGTGGAAAAATAAAATTTTGTCTAATAAAAGGTAACTGGAAAGATTCTTATATTTCATTAAAAAAGATTGCAGCTTGCTTAGAAAAAAAACAAAAGACTAGCAATATTCAACAAAGAACAATAAGAGCAGCACATACTTTACTAGGATTACCTATGCCCACAAGGATGCCTTGTTTGTATTGCACTAAAATGGCAAAATTAGATGGGAAATTAATGAAAATAGATTTTTATAAGTAATAAATATTTTATATATAAAAGATCTGGGTTTTTTTTTAGTTTTTTACAACAAATATATTTTTTTTTAAATATTTTTTTCTAAAAGAGAATAAAGAAGATCTAATATTTTATAGATTTTCATTTTTTGTTCATCATCTGGAGAAAAGAGAGAATTAGAAAAAAGTTTTTTTAATTTATTTAAAAGGGTAATTGATTGATTTGCAATATCAGGAGCTCTTTTATCTTCTTTATTTAAAGGAAATTCTTTTCTTATCAGTTCTAATAATTCTTCTTTAGTTTCTCCATCATAATTTTTAATTATTTCTTCTTTTTTTTCTATGGTTCCTGTTCTACTAGCTAAAGAATAGATTACTTGTCTTGGCATGATATCTATTTTTTTGTGAAGATCTTTTGGAAGTGAGTTATATAATTCATAATATTGTAAAAAGTTATAAGGAGTTTGTCTATTTCCATATGTAGAGATAAGCCAAGAGGTGAAAGCTCCTTCTTTATAATTTTTTAAAATATTTTGGGCTTTTTTTATTCTTTCTCCATGAAGAATAACAGCTTGATTAGTAATAGCTTTTATTTCAGAGGATATTTGAGAAAGCATTTTTAGATCATTAGTTATATCGTAACCTACATATTCTTGAAATTTTTTTAATATTTCTGATATTTTTTCTTCTTCCTTTTTATTGAGAGATAAGGTTTGAAAAATTCCTGAAAAAGAAGATAAACTTCCTTCATTTGAAAGCTCAGCTAAAGCTTCCATTTTTTTGTTTTTTTTCTCTTTTAATCTTAATTTTAAAATATTATTTATTTTAACCATTTATATTCCTTTAATGTAAAATTGCTTTACATTCTACTAATTAATTCTTGTGTTAAAGATTTATAATCTTCCGAAGCTCTAGAAGTAGGCTCTGTTATAAAAACAGGTTTTCCTATAATAGAAGCCTCAGATATTGCTATATCTCTTCTTATTTTTGATTTCAATAGTTTTCCTGGAAAAGTAGAATTTATTATTTTTTGAAATTCTTTATTGTTTTTTCCTCTAGCATTCCAAAAAGAAAGAGCTATACCTAGTATTTCTAAAGAATGTCTTTTTGATAGGTTTTTTAGAAATATTGCAAATTTTTGGAGTCCTTTTACACTATAAAATTCAGGAGTAGCACAAATTAATACTTTGTTTGATGCTATTAAAGCTGATTCGGTTAGCCAACAAAGAGAGGGAGGAGTATCTATAAATATATAATCATAGTTTAAATTAGATATTAGCTCTTTTAATTTTTCATGAGAATATCTATCAGCAGCTAATGTTTTTGTCACTTCTATTCGTTCTAACCAAGTATCAGCAGGTATAAGATCTAAATTTTTTATGGAGGTTTTTAAGATCACACTTTCTATTTTTTTTTCTTCTTGCAAGACTGCAGCTAAACTATCTTGTTCATCAGGATCAAAACCTAATCCTGTTGTTAAATTTGCTTGAGCATCAAAATCTATAATAAGAACTTTTTTTTTGTAAAAATATGATAGAAATGTTGCTGTATTTAAGCAGAGAGATGTTTTAGCTGTTCCTCCTTTAAAGCTGCAAATAGAAATTGTTTTTGGCATATTAAATACTATATGGTGAAATAAGCTTTTTTTCCTGTTTTTCTTTTAATATTTCTTTTATAAAATTTTCTAGTTTTATTTTTTCTAAAATTTTTCCATTACGAGTACGAATAGTCAGTATTTTATTTTCTATTTCCCTATCCCCAATGGTAATCATATAATTAGTTTTTAAAAGTTGAGCATTTCGTATTTTTTTGCTTACAGATTCATTTGAACTATCAATTTCACATAAAATATTATGGCTTTTTATTTTTTTCCTAATTGTTTCAGAAAAATTTATATGTCTATCAGCTACTGCTATTATTTTAATTGGATTAGGATTAAGCCAAAACGGAAAATTTCCTGAAAAATGTTCTATTAAAATTCCTAAAAACCTTTCAATAGATCCTAAAATAGTGCGATGAAGCATAAGAGGTTTTTTATGTTCTTGTTTTTCTGAAATATATTTTAAATCAAATTTTTCGGGAAGAGACATATCTAATTGAATAGTTCCACATTGCCAAGATCTACCTAATGCATCTTTTATATGTAGATCTATTTTAGGTCCATAAAAAGCTCCTTCGCCTTCATTTATTTTATAAGAATGTCCCCATTCTTCTAAAGCTTCTTTTAGTGCGTTTGTTGTTATTTCCCAATCTTCATCAGTTCCTATGGTTTTTTCTTTTTCAGGTCTTGTAGATAGCTCTAAATTAAAAGATAATCCAAAAGTCATATATATTTTATCTGTTAAATTTAGAATATTTATTATTTCATCTTTTACATCTTCCCTTTTCATAAAGATATGCGCATCATCTTGATGAAAGCTTCTTACTCTGAAAAGACCATTTAATGCTCCTGATGGTTCATGACGATGAACATGTCCTATTTCACTAACTCTAAGCGGTAGTTCTTTATAGCTATGAACATTGGTTTTATAAAACAACATACATCCAGGACAATTCATAGGTTTTATAGCATATTCTTTTTTTTCTACTTCTGATAGATACATATGCTCTTTATAGTGGAACCAGTGTCCAGATTGTTCCCAAAGATCTTTCTTTAATAAAATAGGAGTTTTTATTTCTAAATAATTAGCTTGTTCAAGAGATTCTCTTAAAAAGGAGAGAAGAGTATTCCATATATAAATGCCATTGGGAAATAAAAAGACCATTCCAGGTGCTTCTTCTTTAAAAGCAAATAGATTTAGTTTTTTTCCTAACATCTTATGGTCTCTTTTTTTAGCTTCTTCTAATAATGTTAAATATTCTTCCAACATCTCTTTTGTAGGAAAAGAGATAGCATAAATTCTAGTTAACATCTCATTTTTGCTATCTCCTCTCCAGTAAGCTCCGGCTGTTTTCAATATTTTAAAGGATTTTATTTTGTTAAGATTAGTAAGATGAGGTCCTTTGCAAAGATCTATAAATTCTCCTTGAATATAAGCTGTTATCTCTCCTTCAGAGATCTCTTCTATTAATTCTTTTTTATATTTATTGGTAGGAAAAGATAGTAAAGCTTCTTCTTTATTTTTAAATACTTTTTTTATTGGAATAAGATTTTTTTTGATTATATTTTTTGCTTCTTTTTCTATTTTTGGGAGATCTTTATCAGAGATATTTAAATTTGCAAAATCGTAATAAAATCCTTTTTCTATAGGGGGGCCTATTGTAGGTTTTGCTTCAGGCCATAAATTTATTACTGCTTGAGCTAATACATGAGCAGAGGTATGCCAGAAAATCTTTTTTCCTTCGAAATCTTCAAAATTTAAAAATTTAATTTCATCATTTTCTGAAAGCGGAGATGATAGTTCTTTTATCTCTTTATTTATCATTACTCCAATTGTTTTTTCTTCGATATTTAATTTTTTTGCTAAATCAAAAGCAAGGCTGCCTTTTTTTATTTCAACCTCTTTATTGTTTGCTCTTACTTTCATCTTTCTCCTCAAATTAATTATTTTATCATTTTACGAAAAAGCAAAAAAGAAAGCCAACGATTTTAATCGTTGGATGAATTTAAAAAAAAATAGGGGCATCTTCTCTTGTGCTAGATATTGTAAGACCTGATTCTTTAGGCGAGTATTGTTTGAATCCAGAATCCAACTGACTTTAGTGGTTGGAGTATGCCAATAGAAAAAAAAGAAAATAGAAACAAAAATTATGGAAAAGAAATCATATTTCTGGTGTGCTATTTTAATAAAGGAAAATGTTAATGAAAAAAATAATATTCTTTATGGTTTTTAATAGTTTTATATTTTCTATGCCAGCAGGAAATCCATCGTTTCCTTCTTTGATAAAAAAAGGGTTTTTTATCTCTCAAGCTACCTGGTTTAATTTTAGAGTTGGATATGAAGGTAATTTTGTTAGAGATAGACTTTTTTTACAAAATGATCAGAGCAAAAAAAAGGTAGATGATTTTAAAAAATATTCTAATTCTGTTAAGGGTGTTTTTAATATATTAAAGAGATTAGATATTTATGGGACATGGGGAGAGAATAAGATAGAGGCAAACTGGATAATAGAAGAGATGCAAGATGTTTATTCTTTTCTTGAAATAGAAAGTAAATATTCCAATTGTTGGTCTTGTGGTGGAAAAGCTATTTTTTTTGAATGGGGAAATACAACACTTTCTTTAGGAGGAGGATATTCATATACTAATCCTAAGATATTATATTTAATAAAAAATGGAGAAGTAGATAAATTAGATTCTTTTAATATAAATGTTCATGAATGGCAAGTAGATATGGGGATATCTTATAAAATAGATATGTTTGTTCCTTATGTTTTAGCAAAATATTCAAAAGCTAAAGCAAAATTAGCGATTGATAATTGTATTATAGGTTCAAATTTTTCAAGTGAATTATATATGAAGAGTAAAAATAATTTTGGGAT
>LJUH01000052.1 GCA_001303765.1 Chlamydiae bacterium SM23_39 | reverse complement strand
CTCAAATCGAACTATTGAATCTTCCAATGATTGAAACATTTTATCACTGATGCAAGGTATTTGTATCGGTCGCAGAGGGTCAGACTTTACCTGTAACTTCCCTAGATATTTGATTATATTTATTGTATAATAGTTTCATGATAGTTAAAATAATTCCTTATCGCATATTTAACGGAATTAGAAACTCTAATGCAATTAAGATAACTACTGCTATTGTTTTGTCAGGAGCAGTTTTTTCAGCTATTTTTGGAATGACATTTATTCCTAAAATTACAAAATCAATATCTTTTTTATCATCAAAATTACATATCAATCAAATTTTTATTAAAATATTTTTTGCCTCAGCATTTGCTTTAGGTATGGGATCTTTATCTTTGTTAGGACAGTGTTTATTTTGCAAGAAGAAAAAAGTTTATATCAAATGGATTTAGCAAGAAAAATTAAAATAATAGCGATTGAAAATTCTTAGAAATTATTTTTTTATATTTAGAGAAAAAAAAGTGAGTAAATTTATTCTTAAAAATTGATAGATAAAAAATATTTAAAATAAATATAAAGCTATTTGATATAATCTTATTATGACATTTAGTTTTAAAATTCTACATAAATCAAAAAAATCTAAAGCAAGAGTTGGTAAAATATATACCCCTCATGGCATTGTAGATACCCCTAATTTTGTAGGAGTAGCTACTAATGGAACTATTAAAGCTTTAGATAACAAAATTCTTGAAGATTTAGGTATGCAACTTATCTTTTGTAATACTTATCATCTTATGATCCATCCAGGAGAAGATATTATTGCAAAAGCTGGGGGATTACATAAATTCATAAATAGAAATTTACCAATAATAACAGATTCTGGAGGATTTCAAGTTTTTTCTCTTTTATATGGAACAGTTTTTGATGAGTTGAAAAAAAAAGGAAAAAAGAGATCAGATAAATTAGTTTTAAAAATAGAAGAAGAGGGAGTTTTATTTAGATCATATAGAGATGGAAAAAAGATATTGCTAACTCCTGAAAAAAGCATACAAATACAAAAAGCTCTTCATTCAGATATTATAATACCATTAGATGAATTACCTCCCTATTATTTAAAAGAAAAAAATTTAAAAAAATCTTTTGAGAGAACACATAGATGGGAGAAAAGATCCTTAGATGAACATATAAAAAATAAAAAAGGACAAGCTATTTATGGAGTAATACATGGAGGAATAGATAAAGAATTAAGAAAAAAGAGTTGTAATATCTTACAGGATTTTCCTTTTGATGGATTTGCAATAGGGGGAAGTATTGGGAAAAATAAAAAAGAGATGGTTGATATAGTAAAACATACTGTAAAATATCTTCCTGAAGAATATCCTAAACATCTTTTAGGAATAGGAGATTCTGTATCTTTTGAAAAGATCATTCCTCTTGGAATAGATACCTTTGATAGTTCTTATCCTACAAAAGCTGCAAGACATGCTCTTTTATTTAAAAAAGAAAAAAATATAAAGATATCTAAAAAAAAATATTCTTATATTTATAAACCAATAGATGAGAGATGTAATTGTTTTACCTGTAAAAATTATACTCTTGCTTATATGCATCATCTTTTTAAAACAAGAGAACTTGTTTTTTATTCACTTGCTACTATTCATAATATTTTTTTTATGATAAATCTTATGAAAGAATATAGAGAAAAAATATTAAAAGGAATTTTTTAAAAAAATGAAAGGAAAAATTTTGTTTTTAGGTACAGGAGCATCTACAGGAATTCCTGTTATTGGATGCAATTGTAAAGTGTGTAGATCTAAAAATAAAAAAAATAAAAGGTTAAGACCTTCTTGTTTAATAAAAATAAAAAATAAAAATCTGCTTATTGATGTAACACCTGATTTTAGATCTCAAGCTTTAAAATATAATATAGATCATATAGATGGAGTTATCATCACACATATGCATTATGATCATATAGGAGGAATTGATGATCTGAGAGTTTTTTCTTTAAAAGATAATAAAAAAATTTTAACTCTTTTAGAAAAAGCAACTTTTGAAGAATTAAAAAAGAGATTTGATTATCTTTTTAAAAAAAAAGAAAAAAAAACAACTTTATCAGCAGAATTTATATTTAAAAAAATAGAAAAAGAGAGAGAAAAAAATATTTTTTCTGGAATAGAGATAGAGAGCATTTTATATTTTCAAAAAAAAACAAGAGTTTTAGGTTATAAGATAGGTGATTTAGCATATATTTCGGATATTAAAGAATACAAAAAAAATATTTTTCATTTTTTAAAAGATGTAAATATTTTAATTTTAAGTGCATTGAGAGAAGATTATTCTCCTGTTCATTTTAATTTAAAAGAAGCTATAACTTTTGCTAAAAAAACAAAAGCAAAAAAAATATATTTCACACATATAGCTCATGAGATAGATCATAATAAAATATCAAAAAAATTGCCTCATAATATTTTTTTAGCATATGATGGGCAGATATTAGAATTTAATTATGAAAAATAGATCCACAGCTATTTTAATTGGAGTTTATGGAAATTCGAGAGATAGAGAAATTTGTGAAGACCATCTTTTGGAATTAGAGAGCTTAGGAAAGACTTATGGACTGATAACAACTTATAAGATCTGTTTTTTTGTTAAAAAAAAAGATCCAGCTACCCTTATTAAGAGAGGAGCAATAGATAAGATTTTAAATATTTTAAATGAATCAGAACTGTTTTATGTGATCTTCGATGATGAGATATCTCCTACTCAACAGAGAAATCTGGAAAAAGAATTAAAAAAAACTGTTATAGATAGGACAGAGTTGATATTAGGAGTTTTTGACAAACATGCAAAGACTAAAGAAGCTAAAATTCAAATATCTCTAGCTCAAGCTAGATATCAGTTGCCAAGACTTAAAAGATTATGGACACATTTGGAAAGGCAAAGGATGAAAGGTGGATATTTAAAAGGGATGGGAGAGAGACAGTTGGAAGTAGATAAACGTATTTTAAAATCTGAGATCTCTAAATTAAAAAAAAGATTAAAGGAGATAGAAAAAAAAAGAGCTACTCAAAGAAAAAAAAGGATAAGAGAAGAGAATCTTATTTTTTCTATTGTAGGATATACTAACAGTGGTAAATCTACCTTATTAAATGCTTTAACAAAAGCTGATGTTTTGGTGGAGGATAAACTTTTTTCTACTTTAGATACTACTACAAAAAGATTTATCCTACCTAATAAACAAAAGATACTTTTTATAGATACTGTTGGTTTTATTAGAAAGTTACCACATGACTTGATAGCTTCTTTTAAAAGCACTTTAGAAGAGATTGTATATTCTGATGTTTTGATTAATGTTATAGATCTATCTGATAAAAATGTTTTTGAAAAGATAGAATCTAGTTTAGATGTTTTAAAAAAATTAAAGGTTGAAGATAAACCTATTATTTATGTTTTTAATAAAATAGATAAAGTAAAAGATCATTCTTTAATAAAAAAGTTAAAAGAAAGGTATCCTACAAGTGTAAAAATATCTGCTTTAAAAAAGATAGGATTTGATGATTTTTTAAAAATTATTATGGATTCTATAAAATTTAAAATTAAAAAATTTAAATTAAAAATACCTCAAAATGAAGTTAAGTTAATTAATGAATTGATAGAAAAAGGTAATATTACCTCTAAAAAATATAAAGACAATTATCTGTTTTTAGAGGTAGAGATACCTAAAACACTTTTTTACAAAATAGAAAGATTCATAATTTAAAAAGCATTTTTTACTAATTCTATTATTCCTAAAGCAAACATTTGAGTTCCAATTAAACAGATTAGCATTCCACCTAATCTTTCTACTGCTTGTAATCCCTTATCTCCTAAATAACTTCTGATAACAGCAGAAGATAAAACAACTAAAAGAGTAGGTACCCAAGCAACAAATAAAGCAGCTGTTGACATAAAAATACCATATTTTTTAGAAAATAATATTAGAGTTGTTATTGTTGCAGGTCCTGCTATACATGGAATTGCTAAAGGCACTATTAAAGGTTCATGATGAGGAACTCCCTCTGTTGTTTCCTTTTTAGGAAAGATCATGTTAAGAGATATAATTATTAAAAGAAAGCCTCCTGCTATACTTAAAATATAGTGGTCTATTTGTAAAAAACCTAAAACTTTAGATCCGAAAAAAACAAATATTAAAAGCGTCACCAAAGCTATCAACATCTCTCTTATTATGATAATTTTTTGTTTTTTTGCGTCAAAATTAGCCAATAATGCCATGAAAACTGGAATTTGAGCAAAAGAGTTTAATACTAAAAACAATGTTACAATCATTCCCCAAAA
This sequence comes from Chlamydiae bacterium SM23_39, assembly GCA_001303765.1. Lineage (GTDB taxonomy): Bacteria > Chlamydiota > Chlamydiia > Chlamydiales > SM23-39 > SM23-39. The sequence goes on along the minus strand of LJUH01000052.1, from coordinate 3,775 downwards.
AGTTGTTTCTTTTTCTAACATAAAAATCTCCTGTTTTTGGCTAAAGAAAGATTGTATCAATATTTGTTATTTTTTTTTAACTAAATTTTTTTTGTTAAAATTGAGGTGATTCTATTTTTTTCAATTTGTATGTATTACAACATCATTAAAATTATTACTACTTTGATACATTTCAAACTGTAGAATGCGTTTTTTATATTTAGGAGAAAATATTATTCTTTGTCCATTTTTAACTTGATTGCGAAATTCTTCGTTATTTAAATATTCTTGTAAAAAAGTTTTTTCTATGGTTTTTACAGTACTTGGATATTCTTCTTTAATGTCTTTTAGGTCTTTTGAGATATCCTTTGCTATCTCAAAAGCTATTTTATTATTAATCTGTAATTCTGAGCAAAAATGATGCCATTTGTTTATTAGTTCATTTAATAAATCCGAATTTTTTTCAATTAATTCATTATTATTTATTTTCTTTTTTCCCTTGAATAATGTTTTTATTATTTCTAAATAAACTGAATTTTTATTATCTTTATCTTCTATTTTATTTATTATGTCTTTTTTATTTATTATGTCTTCTGCTTTTTCTAAATTTCCTATTTTGCAATATGCTAGTACTATCTCTAGATAAGCGAGACTTTTCCTAAAGCTATCTTCCATTTTATCTGCTATGTGTTCTGCTTTTTCTAAATTTCCTATTTTGCAATATGCATGTACTATCTCTAGATAAGCAAACCTTTTCCTAAAGCTATCTTCCATTTTATCTGCTATGACTTTTGCTTTTTCTAAATTTCCTATTTTACAATATGCATGTACTATCTCTAGATAAGCGAAACTTTTCTCCTGGCCATCTTTCATTTTATCTGCTATTTTATCTGCTTTTTCTAAATTTCCTATTTTGCAACATGCTTTTACTATATGTAAGTAAGCTTTATTTTTATCCCATCCATCTTTCATTTTATCTGCTATATGTTCTGCTTTTTCTAAATTTCCTATTTTGCAATATGCATGTACTATCTCTAGATAAGCGAAACTTTTCCTAAAGCTATCTTCCATTTTATCTGCTATGACTTTTGCTTTTTCTAAATTTCCTATTTTACAATATGCTTTTAATATATGTAAGTAAGCTTTATTTTTATCCCATCCATCTTTCATTTTATCTGCTATATGTTCTGCTTTTTCTAAATTTCCTATTTTGTAATATGCTTTTACTATCTCTAAATAAGCGCTATCTTTGTACCAGTTATCTTTCATTTTATCTGCTATATGTTCTGCTTTTTTTAAATCTTCTTCTGTTACATTTTCTTTTTTACAATATGCTTGTACTATATCTAAACGAGCATTATTACTTTGATACCAGTTCTTCACTTTATCTGCTATTTTATCTGCTTTTTCTAAATTTCCTATTTTGCAATATGCTTTTACTATATGTAAGTAAGCTTTATTTTTAATCCGTCTATCATTCATTTTATCTGCTATTTCTTCTGCTTTTTTTAAATCTTCTTCTGTTACATTTTCTTTTTTACAATATGCTTTTACTATTTTTTTTAAAAAACTATTTCTTATAAAAATAATCCTTAAAATTCTATCACTATTAAAAATATTTATAGGAAAAGAAATTATAGGAAGAGATAATATAAAAGATGTTTTTAAAGTAATATTCAAAATAGTATTTAACATTTTATTATTTTTTACAAAAGAAATAGGCTTGCATAGATATTTAATAGATATAGCAGCAATGGTTAAAAGAACTATTGAGAAAAATGCAGCTATGCTACCTAAACACATTATAGATAATGTTTTTATAGCTATTTGTGATTTTTGATTTGCATCTGCCCACCTATCTGCGACCTCTGGAATTCTTAATGAAAATATTTTTTGAGCTTTCATGTATTATATTGCCATAATAATTTTTTAAATAAACATTATGTTATCATTCATTTTTTAAAAATTATATCAAAAACAATCATTTTTATGCTAATCCTAAGAAAATAAGCATTAAAATTTTAATTAATAGCTATACTAATATTTTTAAATAAGAAGAGAAAAAACTCATGTGTATAATGGAAGGAGAAAGAAGCAGAAATCTTATATGGTTATTATAAAAAACAGTTGATTTAAATCAACTTTTTCAAATATTAAAAGAGGTCAAGTTTGCCTTTAATTTACCTTTTTTATTAGAGAATTTATTTTAGATTAAAGTTGGAAAATAGGTAATATAAATAAAGCTTTTAAAAATAAATAAAATATTTTTTTTAAAACTAGATACTTAAAAATTTTTTTTAAAAAAATATGAAAAGAATGAGATATAAGATATACACATTTGGGTGTAAGACTAATCAATATGAATCTCAAGTGTATAAAGAACAACTTGAAAAGATGGGATGTATAGAAGATAATAATGCAGATATATTTATTATAAATTCTTGTTCTGTAACTAAATTTTCTGAAAGAAAATCTATTTTATTATTAAAAAAAATTAGATCTAAATATCCCAGATCTAAAATTTTTTTTACTGGATGCTCTTTTTTTAAAGTTAAAGAAGATGATAAGGTAAAAGTTGTATCTAATTTAGAAAAAGAAGATCTTATATATAAGATATTTCCTAATAAAAAATTTTTATTTAAAATATCAAAATTTTCTCTTCATACAAGAGCTTTTGTAAAGATACAAGATGGATGTAATAATTTTTGTTCTTATTGTATAATACCAAATACTAGAGGAAGATCTAGATCTAGAGATATAGAAGATATTTTATTGGAAGTGAAAGATCTTTTAAATAATGGATATAAAGAGGTGGTTTTAACAGGTATTAATGTTGGAGAACATAAAGAGTTATTAGATCTTTTAAAAAAATTAGTTAAATTAAAAAAATTAGAAAGGATTAGATTATCATCAATAGATCCTAGTGATATAGATAAAGATCTTTTAGATCTTTTTTTAAAAGAAGAAAAAATATGTTCTAGTATTCATATGGTTCTTCAGTCAGGGTCTGATAGGATATTGAAGTTTATGAATAGAAAATATAGGATGAAAGATTTTTTAAAAATAGTAGAATATTTAAAATCAAGAGATGAAGATTTTACTTTTACCACCGATATTATAGTAGGCTTTCCTAAAGAAGGAGAAGAGGATTTTGTAAAAACTTTGAAAATTATTGAATTTGTTAAATTTTTAAAAGTTCATCTTTTTCCTTTCAGCAGGAGAGAAAATACAAAAGCTTATTTTTATAAAGAAATAGAAAAAAAAATAGTAGAGGAGAGGAAAAAGATACTTTTACAAAAAACAGAAAATATATCATTTGATGTTAGAGAAAAATATCTTAATAGAAAAATGGATGTTTTAGTAGAAGATAATTTTTTTGGATATACAAAAAATTTTTTACCTTTAAAAATTTTAAATGAAAAAAATTTTAGAAATAATATAAAGACTGTTTTTATAAAAAAAAATTGTAAAAATAATCTTTTAGGGGAGGTTTATGAAGATAAAAATTTTTAAAAAGATGATGCCCTTTTCTAAAAGAGCAGGAACAAGTTTAATAGTTCCAAAAACCACTTATGAAGTTAAAATTTTTCCTATTAAACTTTCTTTTATAGATAAAATGGATGAGAAGTTAAAAAGTTTTGATATCTTTTTAGATATAGAGGGTCCTATAAGTAATTTTTTGATAGTTCAAAATTTAGAAAAAAATTATGTGGAAGTACAAGGTCGATTTAAAAAAGGATTTTTTAGATATCATATTTTACCTATAGCAGATAAGATAGCTTTAATTTTTAAAAAG
>LJUH01000013.1 GCA_001303765.1 Chlamydiae bacterium SM23_39 | reverse complement strand
GCAAAATATTCAAAAGCTAAAGCAAAATTAGCGATTGATAATTGTATTATAGGTTCAAATTTTTCAAGTGAATTATATATGAAGAGTAAAAATAATTTTGGGATGGCTTTAGGATGCTCTCTTTCTTCTTCTAAATATTTTCTTTTAAATGCAGAAGTTAGATTGATAGATGAAGAAGCCGTAACTATTAATGGCGAGTTTAGATTTTAATTTTTTTATTTGAAAAAAAAGAATTCTTTTTTTTAAACTTCAATTTATTTAATAAAAAAATGAAAAAATTTTTATTGTTTTTAAATATTTTATTTTTTCTTTCTTATTCTTTTTCTCAAGAAGATACATATGAAGGGAAACAGGAAGATCCCGATATGATGGCTTTAAGAAGATGGATAAAAACAAAAAGATTGGTAACGGTAAAAGAGATTGGAGGAGACCTTTCTTTAAGTGGAGAAGTTAGAACGGAATTTCAAGGTATTAATGAAAAAAAGGATGGAGTGGAACAAAGAGGAAGAGGAGGAGCTACTAATAAACCTGCTTATGCATATGATGTAGAATTTAATTTTATGTTGGATTATTTAGCAGATAGGACATGGGCTTCTGTAAAATTAGAATTCGATAATGATATGGGGCAAGTTAGTGGCGTTACTAATAAAATAGCATTAGAAAGATGTTATTTAGGTGGTAAGTTTTATGAAGGAGAAACCTTTTCAATAATTGGAACTATAGGAAGAAGAAATTTAGGAGATGTATTTGATTCTAAAATAGAATTTTCTTCTTTATTTGATGGAATTGATTTAAGGTTTAGTAAAAGTTTTGAATCTATAGGAAATTTTAGTACAGATTTAGCAGCTCTTTTAGTAGATGATAGAAAAAACCACTATGCATATGTTGGGGAAATAGATCTTCTTAGAATTGGAAATACTGGTTTTTTTACAAAGTATTCATTTATTTCATGGAAAAAATGGTATAAAAAAGAAAGAAAAAGATTGAGTTTTAGATTTTTAATATCTCAGCTTATTTTAGGATATCAATTTAATGTTGGAGAAAACCAAAGATTGGTTAAATTTTATCTATCAGGTCTTTTAAATCATGCAGCAAGACCTGTAAAAGATCTTACTGGTAAGGAAAAAGCTGAATATGGTGGATATGTAGGATTTTCAGTTGGAAGAGTTCAAAAAAAAGGAGATTGGGCTTTAGATGTTAATTATCAAATAGTGGGAGCTCAAGCCATTCCAGATTTTGATGTAGGAGGAGTAAAGAGAGGTAATGCTGCGGGAATTGGATTTTATACTGTAGATAATTATGGAAGAGGGCCTGATACTACAAAAGAAGATGCTGTGGGTAGTGGTAATTATAAAGGGATAAAGGTAGAGTTTTTGTATGCTTTAACAAATAATCTTACTTTACTTATGGATGTTGAAGCATCGAGAAATTTGGATTATGATATAGGTCCAAAAATGAAATATTCTCTTTTTGAAATTGAATTTATATATGCTTTTTAAGGAAGAGATTTCTATAGAAAAAATAATCTTTGTAATATTTAGTTATGTTTACTACAAAAATATCTCCTATTGTTCTAATCAAAACTTGATTTAAAAGAACACATTTTATATTTATAAATGCATTTTATAAAAAATTACTTTTTGTTTTTTATCTGTTTTTTCTTTTTTTATAAGAAAAACATTTTTTAAATTTTTTAGAATTTCATTTTTTTTATCATCAGAAATATTTTTTAAAAGAAGACATATATTGATATTTTTTTCTTGTAATTTTTTAATTTTATTATTTAAAGAATAAAGTTTATTTTTTGAAATGGATAAAAAAGAATCAAAGATTCTATAAAAAGAAAATCCTTTTTTTATTTTTATCAATTTTAAATTTTCTATTTTTGAAAATAAAAAGAGGTTTTTTGCAAAAGAAGATTCTTCTGAGATTATTATAAGATCTTTTTTAGGAAGATTAGAAATATCTATTTTGTAGAAGGGATTTAAAAAGATTTTTGAAATATAAAAAATAAAAAGATCAGAAATCCTTCCGGTATTTATTAAGTTAAAAGTTAAAGCAATTATTCCCAATATTATAAAACTATTAGCAGCATGTAATTTTAAAAGCTCATTTAACAAATATAAAAGTAAAGATGCCAGCAAAACCCCAAAAAAGCTTAAAAAATTAGCAGATGCTATAATTTGTCCTCTTTTTTTTTCTGGGCTTTTTATTTGTAAAAAAGCTTCGAAGGGAATTAAAAACATACCACCAGATATTCCTAAAAAAATTAAAACTATCACAGTTATAAATATGCTGGAACAAAACCCAAGCATTACTAAAAAAATAGATGTAAAAAATCCAGAAATGCAAGAAATACCTAATTCTACATTGTTTTTTGAAATCTTTCCAGCTAATAAAGCTCCTATAGCTATTCCTATAGCTGTGGATAAAAAAAGATATCCTCCGCCAACCTCATCTAGATTTAATGCTTGTATAGCAAAAGGAATGGTGTTTAACTGCACAAAACCTCCAATAAAAAGAAAAAACCCTACTCCAAAAATAGAGGGTAGGAGATATTTTCTTTTGTAAGATAGTTTTAATGTCTTATATATTTCATATATGAAAAAAGGATTTATCCTTTTTTTAGAATGTTTTGCAGCTGTTTTTTCTATTTTTATACTTGTTAATAAACCAGCTATGCTAATTAATATGCAAAAACATATTGCTAAAGAAAAATTTTTTTTAGTTATATCTGTTATAAATGCTGCTAAAAAAGTTCCAATTATTATTGCTAAATAAGTTAGGGAGGTTAATATTCCATTTGCTTTAGATATCTTTTCTTTTGGCACAATTTCAGGTATGATTCCATATTTTGAAGGACCAAAAATAGAGCTTTGACTTGCCATGAAAAATAGCAATATAAAAATACCTATTTGCCAGTTAAATATTATTGCAAATAAACTAACCATCATGATTGCTGCTTCTGCTATTTTCATTGAGACTATTATATTTCTTTTACTAAAACGATCAGCTAAAACACCTGCTGCTGCTGAGAATAAAAGAAAGGGAATAACAAAAATTGCACCTGCTAAAGATAATATTATGTTAGTTTTACTTATTCCTTGGATATATATTAACCAAAAGATTATTAAAAGTTTAAAGACATTATCATTTAAAGCGCCTAGAAATTGGGTAGCATTTAAAAAATGAAATGAGATATTTTTTTTTAATTTATTAAAAATCATAATATTTTACTTTTTTTTTAATATTCTAAGATACATTCTTATTATAAAAAATAACAGCTTTTTTAAAGAAAAATGTCAAAAATATATTTTAGTAATGATTTAAATATTTTATATGAAAAATTAAAAAAAGATTTAACAAAAGATCTTTCTTTTTCTATAAAAAAAATAGTTTTTATTCCTAATTTTCATGTAAAAGAATGGATTTTACAAAAGTTTGCTAAAGAAGATCTTTCTATATTTATAAAATTTTTAGAATTAAAAAAAATTTTAGATTTTTTTAATCAATTTATCTTTAAAGAAAAAAAAATATTTCCTAATAAAATGCATTTAAACTTTGCTATTGAGCAGGCTATATTAGATCTTTTGGAAAAAAAAGCTGAAAAAAATTTATCAAGCAGTTTTTTTAATTTTTTTGATTATTTAAAAAATAAAAAAGGTTCTTTTTCTAAAAAACGTATTAATTTTTTATCGGATAAGATAGCTGAATTGTTTTTAATATATGGATCTTTTGGAGAGAAGTTAAATTTTCGAGAAAATAGTAATTGGCAAATTTTTTTATTTAATAAAGTTTTTAAAGATGAATGGACATATCCTTTAAAAGAGTTTAAAGATCTAAAGATAAAGAAATTAAATTATAAATTAGAAATTAATTTTTTTTTAATTTCCCACATGCCAAACATATATTTTTCCTTGCTAGAAAAAATACCTTATCAGGTTAATTATTATCTTCTTTCTCCATGTAAACAGTTTTGGCAGGATCTGCTTTCTTATAGAGAGGTTACCCTTTTTATAAAAGAGTATTTTAAAAAAAGAAACCATTCAGAAAAGGGATTTTTAGATCTTTTAGGATATTTAAAAAATAGTAACCATCTTTTAGCCAATATTGGAACTCTTCAAAAAAAATATCTTAAAATAATGGATAATGAAGAGAGTGAATTTATTGAAGAGTATTTAGAGCCTAAGGAAAATTCTTTACTCTCTTCTATAAAAAAAAATATGCTCTATTTAACGGAGGAGAGGGTAGAATTTGATTGTGATTCTGTTCAAATTCATGAAGCTTCTTCTAAAATTAGAGAGATGGAGATCTTGCATAATTATATTTTAAATATAATAAAAGAAAAGAACCTCTCTTTATCTGATATTATTGTAGTGTCGGATGATATAGATAAATATGTGTCTTATATCCATTTTGTATTTGGTGGCAGCAAGTTGAAGTATAAGATAAAAGATATAAAAAATGGTAGTTTAAGTTTTTTATCTCAAGGTATTTTGAAGCTTTTTTCTTTAGTTAATAGTAGATGGACAAAAGAAAATATTTTTGATCTTTTTGATAATTTAAATTTTCAATTAAAACATAAGTTTTCTAAAGAGGATGTAGAGGTATTGAAAGGATGGATAGAAAAAGCAAATATTAATTTTGGCATCGATTTGGAGCATAAAAAAAAAATATTAAAAAATAAAAAAACAACTAATATAACCACATGGGAACATGGTATTGAAAGGATTTTAAGCAGTTTTATTTATGAAAGCAGATCAGAAAAGATAGATTATTCTATAGAAGTTCCTATCGACCAATTGAATTTTTCAGATATAGATCTTTTTGAAAATTTTATAAAAGTATTTGAATCACTTAAAGAGGATATAAAGAAATTTGAGGAGGGTAATTTTTTTAATTTAAAAGATTGGAAGAATTTAATAGAAGAAATCATAGAAAAAAATTTTTTTTTAGAGGAAGAGTTTTTTTCTTATAAAAAATTTATTTCTGATCTCTCCTTCCTTAATAAAAAATTTAAAGATAAAGTATTTGAATTCGATATTATTTTTAAATATTTAACAAAAGCTTTTGAATATAAACGTTCTTCCTATCAAGCAAATATGACAAATGTTATTAGCTTCTCTTCTTTAGAGGGGATACTTCCTGCGAAAGTAATATGTTTTTTAGGAATGGAAGAGGATTTCTTTAAAAAAGAGAATTTTTCTTCTTTAAATCTTTTAGAAGAAAAATATTTTCCTACGATAACAGATATAAAAAAGGATTTTTTTTTAAGAGGGATTCTTTTAGCAGAGGAGCATTTATATTTTAGTTATGTAAACATTTCAGAGGATGGACATAAAAGAGATATGGCTATTTTGATAAAAGATATTTTATCATTTATCGATAAGGTTATGAAAAAGAAAAAAAGTTCATCTTTAATATTTACCCATCCCCTACTTTCTTTTGATAAAAACTATTTTCAAGGTAAAAAAGGATTTTATAGTTTTTCTGAAAAAAACTATTTGCAAGCAAAAAAATATTATTTAGAGAAAGAAAAAAATTCTTTTTTTGATTTTAAAAAATTTCTCGATAACAAAATTTCTGAAATTATAGATATTAGAGATCTTATCTTTTTAGCTAATAATCCAATTAAGTTTTATTTTAATAAAGTTTTTAAAATTTTTTTAGAAAAAAAAGAAGAAAAAACATTTTTTTTAACTTTTTCTGATAGATATAGAATTTTACAAAGCATGATTTATGGAGGTGAAAAAATAGTTTTAAAAAATTTAGAAAAAGAGGGAGTCTTTCCTTCTGGTTATATAAAAGAAGCAGCCAAAAGAGAGTTAAAAGCAGAAATAAAAAAATATTTAGATAATTTAAAATATTTAAAGATAGAAAAGATGTTTGATTTTTTATTTTTTTTGGAAAAAGAAAATATAGTAAAAAATGATCAGGATAAAATTTTTTCAGCTTTTGAAATCAACATTGATGGTAAAAGGATAAAGATTAGAGGGAAAATTAAAAATATTTCAGAAAAGGGGTTAATATTATTTTCTGATAGCAAGCTAAAAAATATCATTGCTAATTGGCCTAAAATACTTATTTTTTTAAAAGCAGCTGAGAGATTAAAAAGAGTAGAAAAAAATATTTTTTGTATTAAGACAAAGAAAAAAGTTGTTTTTAAAGATTTTGATATAGATAAAGCCCTAATAAAATTTATAAGATATTATGAGAGAGCTCTTTCTAATATATCTCCGATGGTTTATGATTGGAGTGAGACTTTGCTTTTTAAAGATGTTAGTTTTTTTAAGAAAGCAGTTAATTCTTCAAAAGAAAATAATTTTTATGAAGATATTTATTTAAAAAAGTTTTTTGAAAAGAAAGTTGATTTAGAAAAAATATTTAATAAATGGTCTTCTTTTTTAAAAGATACCTTTTTAGAGTTAACCGATAATTGTGAGATCTTATGAAAGCATTTGATTTTTTAAATAAAGATACAGAGATTTTTGGGAAGCATTTTATTAAAGCTTCTGCTGGTACTGGGAAAACATTTGCTATAGAGCATATTTTGGTAAGGCTTATCATAGAAAAAAAATACCCTCTTTTTTTAGATCAAATATTAATAGTTACCTTTACCAATGCTGCTATTAGAGATTTAAAGATTAGGATTAGAAAAACTATTGAAAAGAGTATTTATGATTTAGAAAATGAAAATATCGATGCTTTTGATTATTTAAAACCTTATTTTAAAAAAAAGGAAAAAACTTTAGCTCTTCTTAATCTTGCATTAGATTCTTTTGAACAAGCTCAGATATTTACTATACATAGTTTTTGTTATTTTGCTCTTAAAACTTTTTTTTTTGAAGGTAAAGAGATTTTTAATTTAACTGATGAAATTTTTTATCAAAAAAATTTAGAAGTTCTCATAATGGATTATTTTCAGTATTTTATAGATTTGAAAAAGTATAATTTTGAACAATTTTTTCTTTTTTTAAAAAAACATAATAAAAAGAGGTCTCTTCTAGAGAATTTTGAAAATTTTTCTATTTTTAAAAAAAAAGATATTTTTCAATTTAATTTTTTAAAAAAATTTAATAAGGAACTTTTAAAATTTAAAAAAAAGAATTTCTCTGCTGATGTTTTTAAAGATTTTGATAATTTAGAAAAATTTTATAAAAAGATAAAAAATGTAGAGTCTATTGATTTAAAAAAACAATTGAAATTATTTGTAAATATACTAGAAAAAAAAAAGTGTAATAAAAAAGAATTTGAAGAAATTTTAAAAACAAAGGCAACTCTATTTCAATTTTTGTCTGATTCTAATAAAAAGAAAAAAAATTTTTCACAAAAGTTATTATGTCCCTATTTTTTTGAATTTTCAAAAAAAAATATCTATGCATTAATTCAAAAGTCTTTAGATATCAATCTTATGAAAAAAAATCTTTCTTATGATATATCTGTATGGATAAAAAAAAATTTAAAAGAGGAAGATATTTTCAATCCTGATCATGTTTTAATAAAGATTGATAAGGCTTTAGATAATAAATCTTTTATAAAAAATCTAAAGGATAGATATAGAGCAATTATTATAGATGAATTTCAAGATACTGATCCTATACAATGGAATATTTTCAAAAAAACTTTTTTTAATTGCAAAGCTATTGAAGCTTTTTATCTTATAGGAGATCCTAAACAATCTATTTATTCTTTTAGAAATGCAGATTTATATACTTATTTTAAAGCTTTAAAATCTTTTGATGCATCTTCTATTTCCTGTCTTGATACTAATTTTCGTTCTCATCCAAAGTTAGTAAAAGCTTTAAATAATATTTTTTCTGAAGAGTTTTCTTCAAATTGGTTAAAATTACCTAAATTAGAAAAAAATATTAAATATACACCTCTTAATTTTGTAGATAAAAAAGAATCAGGAAAAGAAAAAGGAATCCATTTTTTTATTGGTAAAGAGAGTGTAAAAACAAAAAGAGTTCCCTCATCTTATTTAGAAGAAGAGGTTTTTTTCCCTTATATAGCAAAAGAGATTTTTAAAATTAAAGAAAATATTAAATCTAAAGAGATTGCTATTTTAGTTAAAGACAGGTATCAAGCTAATAGGATAAAAAGATTTTTTAAAAAAAACAATTTAAAAGCTTTTTCTAAAGGAGCTCTTTCTTTATCAGAATCTCATGCTGCTAAAGCTTTTTCTGAAATTCTATCAGCTGTTATCTATCCAAAAGATATAAATAAGATAAAGATAGCTATGTTAGGAGAATATATCTCTTCAGATTTAAGAGAAGAAAACATAGAAGAAATGGTTTTAAAATTTTGTTATTTAAATACTATTTTAAAAGAAAAAAATCTATCTTCTTTTTTTAGAGAATTTTTAAATACTAAATGGGGCAATGAGTCTGTTTCTGAAAGAATAATAAAAAAAGATCTCTTTTTTTATTTTGATACTATTCAGATAATGGAGCTTTTTTTAGAAGAAGAGAATAAAAATAGATTAACGAATAATAAAATATTGAATTTTTTAAAAGAAGATTTAAAAAAATCTTCTTCTTTTTTTGATGATGCTGTTCAAATATTAACAATACATATGAGTAAAGGATTAGAATTTGATGTAGTCTTTGCATTGGGAGTTATTTGTAGAACTATTAATTCAACTGAAGAAGATTATGAAGAGGCTAATTCAGAAAAGTTAAGACAACTATATGTTGCTGCTACTAGAGCTAGGAAGAGATTATATATACCTATAGTCATAGATAAAAAAGAGATTCCTTTACATATGGTCTCTCCGATGGAACTTTTTTTAAAAAAGAGATTAGATGAGAAGGGTATCATTGAGAAATTAGAAAAATTGGGGGGCATATCCTATGAATTTTTATCTCCTAGTAAAATAAAACCTTTTTTTACAGAAGAGAGCAGTTTAAAATTAAAATATCCGCTTTCTTTCAAGTTATATGAAAAGGAGAATCATATTTATTCATTTTCTAGCATCTCTGAAAATAGAGGGAAAAGGAGAACTATTCTTAAGGAAAAACGAGAAGAGATTTTATTTTCTTCAGAGAATTTACCTTTAGGAAAAGAGATTGGTAGTATTGTGCATGAAATATTCGAAAAATTACTTTCAGGAAGATATGAAAATTTTTTTGATGAAAAAATAATTGAAGAGGTAATTGAAGAGGTTGTAATTAAAGGAGATATTAAAAAAAATATTTTAAAAATAATGGTTAAAAGAGCTCTTTTTTGCGCTCTTTTTGAAGATGGATCTGCAATAAAAGATATTTTGCATTATAATTTTTTTACTGAGATGGAGTTCTTTTTTGGAAGAGAAAACTATATGAAAGGATTTATAGATCTTATTTTTTTTCATAAGGGTAAATATTATATATTAGATTGGAAAACCAATTATTTAGGAGAAAAGAAAAGAGATTATAATAGAGAGTCTTTGAAAAGATTTATGGAAGAACAAAAATATTTTTTACAAGCTTTTATTTATAAAGAAGCTTTAGAAAACTTTTTAAAAACTATAGAAAAAAAGGATTTTAAAGATATTTTTGGAGGTATTTATTATATCTTTTTAAGAGGCCTTTTAGAAGATGATTATACAAATGGAATTTATTATTTTTATCCAGAAAATTCTTTTAAGGATATTTTATGCAAAGAGAAAAATTTGATTATCTAAATTATATTGATTATTTTTTTGCAAAAACTCTTTTAAAAAAAGAGGAAGGGGAAGATTTTTTAGCTTTAGCATATCTATTCTTTATTTCAAGATGTGGTCATCTATGTTTGAGAGTAGATTTTTTAAATGAAAAAATCTTTCCTTATTTTGGATCTTTAGAAGAAAAAAAAATAATAAAAGGAATTTTAAATATTCCAAAAAATATTATCTCAAAAAATTTAAAAGATGTTGAAAAAAAACCTATTTCTTTTTTTAAGAATTGTTTTTATCTACAAAAAAATTTTATTTTTGAAACCAAAATTATTGAAAATTTAGAGAGGTTATTAAAGGATAATAGAGATATATTTTTAGAAAAAAAGGAGATTTCTTTTACAAACCCTTTGAAAAAAGAGCAACAAGAGGCTATAAAACATATCATTAAAAATAGAATATCAGTTATTTTAGGAGAGCCAGGTTCCGGTAAAACATATTTAGCTGTCAATTTTATATCTGCAATACTAAAAATATTAAAAGAATATAAGGTTATAATAACAGCACCTACAGGTAAAGCTGTATCAGATTTTTATAATAAAATAGAAGATAGTTCTATTGAAGCATATACTTTACATTATTTATTGAATAAAGATTTTATAGATGCTGATTTAATCGTAATAGATGAAGCATCTATGGTAGATGCAAGAATAATGTCTAATTTTTTAAAAAGAATAGGTTTAAAAACAAAACTTATTTTTTTAGGAGATAATGATCAGCTTCCTCCAGTTGAATCAAAAGGATTTTTAAATGTTTTGTCTTCTTTAAATATATCTTATTTTTTAAAGAGTTCTGAAAGATTTGAGAATGAAAAGATTCAAAAAATGAAGGAGGAAGTTAAAAATAAAGATGCTAAAAAGTTTTTTGATATCTTAAAAAGAGATAATAATTTTTTTTCTTTTCAAGAAGATATATTAGAAAAAAAAATATTTGAATATGCAGATAAAATATCTTCTTCTTTAAAAAAAGATCCTAATAATCTTTCAAGATTTATCATTATTTCTGCAATGAGAAAAGGTTATTTTGGATCAGAAGATATTAATTTAAGAATTTTAGAATATTTAAAAGATAATGAGTTATATATACCAATAATAATTGATAAAAATGATTATCATCTCAATCTTTTTAATGGGACTTGCGGTATTATTAAAAAAGAGGAGAAGAGGGTCTATTTTCAAAATAGAAAAGAGCTTCCTCTTTTTATGCTTTCGAATTTCTCATATGCATATGCGATCTCTGTACATAAAAGTCAAGGAGGAGAATTTGATAATGTTCTTTTAATTTTGCAAGATAATAGTTATTTTTTTGGAAAGAGTCTTTTATATACAGCAATAACTAGAACAAAGAAGAAAATAGAGATTATTTCTAATGAAGAAACTATAGAAAAAATGTTAAAAAATGATTTTATTTTAGAAAACAATATTTTTGAAAGAAGTCCTATTTTAAAAAATTTATAATTTTTTTTCTAAAATAGTTATTTTTGATTTTATACGGGCAGCTCTATTTTTTTTAAAAATATTTTTTTTAACTCCTTTATCTAATAAACTAAAAATTTTTTTAAGAGCATTTTTAGATCTATCTTTATCTTTTTCCAGGATAAATTTTTTAAATTTTTTGATAGCGGTCTTTGTTTTTGATTTAAAAGATCTGTTTATGAGACATTTTTTTTTACTTTGAATAAGACGTTTTTTTGCTGTTGGTTTTTTAATTTTTTTCTTTTCTTCTTTTGCCATTTTTTTCCTTTTTAAAGAGTATATGAAATATATTAATTTAAAACAACTTTTATTAGTTCTATCCTTATTTAAAATATGAAATTATTTTCATTTATATAGTTTGATCATATTTGTTTAAAGTTATTTTTGCTATCTCTCCTTGAAAAGGAAAGATTGGACAATAAATAGAAAAACTTTTAGTTTTACAAATAAAAATATTGTATAAAAAATGAAACGATTTTTTTTGATAAGTAATTTTTTAATTTTTTTATCATTAGCTATTTCTATATATTTTGTAAGCAAGACATATTTAGAATTTATTAAATATAAGTCATTAAATAAAAAATCTCTTGCTAAGATTACAGAATGGGAGATTACAGAAAATAAAGGAGTTTTTACTTTATCTGCAAAATATGATTATTTTGTTGAAGGGAAAAATTTTTCTGGTAAAATATTTTTTGAAAATAAAAAATTTTTTAATTATCAAGCTGCATTTGAAGAATTAAATAAATTAGCTAAAAAAAAATGGGAAGTATGGTATTCATCTAAAAATTTTGAAATATCAAACATAGAAAAGCATTTTCCTATAAAAAATGGAATTTATTCCATAATTTCTGTAATTATTTTTATATATTTTATTTTTTTGAAAAAGAGGATAAAAGTTATTTGACATTAATGAAATATCATTTTAAAATAAATGGGATTTTTTATAAAATTATAGTAGTAAAAGCTTTTTTTTATCTATTATTTTCTTTTTAAAATTAGGAAAGCATGGAGAAATCATTTTCTTTTTCTAGTCCAGAGCATCAAAAAAAAGTAGATGAGCTTATATCTATAGCTAAAAAGCAGGGATATATAACTTATGAAGAGATAAATGAAATTTTACCTATGAATTTCGATGCTCCAGAACAGATAGATCAAATTTTGATCTTTTTAACAGGTCTAGATATACAAGTATTTAATCAAGCAGAAGTCGAAAAATTAAAAGAGAAAAAAAAGGAAGCTAAGGAGATGGAGATGCTTCCTAAGAGGGCTGAAGTATCTGCTGATGATCCTGTTAGGATGTATTTAAAGGAGATGGGGACAGTTCCTCTTCTTTCAAGAGAGGAAGAGGTGGAGATTTCTAAGAGAATTGAAAAAGCTCAGTTTCAGGTAGAAAAAATTATAAATAGGTTTAGATATTCTATTAGAGAAGCTATTTCCATTGCTAATTATTTGATAGAGGGTAAGGAGAGGTTTGATAAGATTGTTGCTGAAAAAGAGGTAGAAGATAAGCAAAAATATTTAAGTTTATTAGATAAATTGTGTGTTTTTTTAAAAAAGGAATCAGATTTATTAGAAGAGCTTTTGTTGAAAAGTAGAGATCCAAAAATAAAAAAAGAAGCTAAATTAAAAATCTTAGAAGAGATAGAAAAGAGCAAAATTAGGGCTCAAGCTTTTTTGAGACGTTTCCATTTTCGCCATATTATTATAGAAGATTTTGGAGAAGTCATACTTAATAGTTATGAAAGATTTTTACAGTTGGAACAAGAAATTCAAGAGTTAATTCCTAGAGCAGAAAAAAACAAGTTTGCAGCAGCTAAATTATCAGCAGCTAAAAGAAAGTTAAGAAAAAAAGAGTTAGCAGCAGGTCGTTCTTTAGAGGAATTTAAAAGAGATGTTCGAATGTTAAAAAGATGGATGGATAAGAGTCAAGAAGCTAAAAGAGAGATGGTTGAGTCTAATTTAAGGTTAGTTATTTCTATTGCAAAAAAATACACAAATAGAGGTCTTTCTTTTTTAGATCTTATACAAGAAGGAAATATGGGGCTGATGAAAGCGGTAGAGAAGTTTGAATATCGTAGAGGATATAAATTTTCTACTTATGCTACTTGGTGGATAAGACAAGCTGTAACAAGAGCTATTGCTGATCAAGCTAGAACTATTAGGATTCCTGTTCATATGATTGAAACTATAAATAGAGTGCTTAGAGGAGCTAAAAAATTGATGATGGAAACAGGTAGAGAACCCACTCCTGAAGAGTTAGCATTAGAATTGGGCATAACTCCTGATAAGGTTAGAGAGATATATAAAATATCTCAGCAGCCGATCTCTCTTCAAGCAGAAGTGGGAGAGGGTGGAGAGAGTCAATTTGGAGATTTTTTGGAGGATACTGCTATTGAATCTCCTGCTGAGGCTACAGGTTATTCTATATTAAAAGATAAATTAGGTGAGGTTTTGGAGACTCTTACTGATAGAGAAAAAACTGTTATTATGGAAAGGTTTGGACTTATCGATGGAAAACCTAAGACATTAGAAGAGGTGGGTATAAGGTTTGGAGTGACTAGAGAGAGAGTTAGACAAATTGAAGCTAAAGCTCTTAAAAAGCTTAGACATCCTACTAGAGCAAAAAGACTGCAAGCTTTTTTGGATATAGAAGCACCTCCTTCATGATAATCTAAAATTTTTTTAAATAAAATTTTTTAAGATTTAAACTTTTATAAAAAGATTTTTTTTATAAAATGAGATCCTATGAAGAAATTTTTTTATATTTTTTTTATTTTTTTTCTTTTGAGTTTATCTAAACCATTTACTGATAAAATTAGATATTTAGCTATCTCATCTATCTCTTCTTTAAAAAATTTAAAAAAGGAAGATCAGAAAAATTTTAAATTAGAGAATGAACTTTTAAAAATTCAAGAAGAGGGATTTTATCAATGGTTGATGTTTGATCAAAGAATAGATAAAGAGGTTACAAAATTAAAAAAGTTATCTGAAGCTTCTTATGATGAAATCTATTGGAAAGAATTTTTTATAAGAAGAGCGGAGGAGATTAAAAATATTTTAAAAATTCAATTGCAAACATTACCTGCAAAAATTGTATTTAGAGATCCTTCTTCATGGAGCAGTAGTATTTGGATAAATATAGGAAAAAATAATAATAGAAGTTTAGAGAGGGACGTAATTGGTAAAAATAGTCCTGTCATTGTAGATGATTTTTTAATTGGTATTGTTGAGTATGTTGGAGAGAGATTTTCTAGGGTAAGACTTATAACAGATTCTGGTTTTATTCCATCTGTTAGGGCAATTAGAGGAAAAAAACAAAATGAGGATTTAAAGAAAACAATTATCTCTCTTTTTCATATATTGAAGATTAGGGATGATTTGTTTAAAGAGGAAGAAAAAAGAGAGTTTTGTTTGATGCTTTCTAAAATTCTTTCTAAGATAGATGAAAATAAATATGAATATTTTCTTGCTAAGGGTGAGATAAGAGGTAGTAGCAGACCACTTTGGAGATCATTTGGACAAAAATTAAAGGGCATTGGATTTAATTATTCATATCCAGATGCGGAAGGACCAGCAAGGGATTTAATAACAGGTGAGGTAGTGGATAAGAATTTAAATTTTTTATCTAAAGAACTTTTAAAGAAAGGAGATTTGTTAGTTACAACAGGCATGGATGGAGTTTTTCCACCAGGACTAAAGGTGGGATATATATCTAAAGTGGAAGATTTGAAAGAGGGAGATTTTTTTTATAGTATTGAAGCTATTCCTATTTCTTTGAATTTAGAAGATTTAAAATTAGTTTTTGTTCTTCCTCCTTGTGGATTTGAGAAAGAGTGAGTTTTATTTTTGTAAGCAATTTAGAAAAATTGGGAGTTTTTGAAAAAGTCTGTTTATAAATATTTTTTTTAATAGAAGAAAATTGTTTTTTTGTTTTTAAAAAATTTTTTTCTATTATTTCATAAATTTTATCATAGTTATTAGGTAAAATTTCATAACCACATCTGAATAGGTAAAAGCTGGGATCTGTCATATGATTTTTATTTTTTTTGTTTAAAAAAAACATAGGTTTATTGAATTTTAAAAAATCATATCCTATAGAAGAGTGGTCTCCAAGATAGATATCGCAAAAATTTAATAAGGGATTTATAGGAGTAAAAGTTAATAATACTAAGATATTTTTAATGTTTTCACATTCTGAAATCAAGCTTTCTATTTTTATTCTATGTTGAAAAAAAGTGTTAGGATGGGGTTTTATTATTAAATTATATTTTTTAGGTAGTTTTTTTATTAAAATATCTACTACTTCTAAAAAGGTAGAAGAATCTTCATAATCATCCCATGTTGGAGCATATAATATTGTTTTATTTTTTTTATTTAATTTTTTTGTTATTTTATTGATAAGTTGATCATAGAATATTTTATTTTTTTGATAATAAAAAAATCGATAATCTCCTAAATATATTTTGTTTTTATCATTACAAAAATTATTTTGACTTTTTATACTTTCCAACATTTTTTTCCCATATACCATATATATTTTTTCTTCTTTTAATGCTTTAAACATTTTATTTCCAAAACCTTTATCAGAGTGCCCATGAGGTAGCCATATAGTTGAAAGTTTTTTTTTCATCTTTTTTTCATCTTTTAATAATTGCTCTTGGTTTTCTTGAAATAATACTTTGAATATTTTTTTCCCAGATTTTGCTTCAGGGTTTAGAGAGGTTAAAAATTCTTCTGTAAAAATTTCAGTGATATTATGCCGTTGATCTACACATAATATGTGGCAAGAAAAAATTATATTATAGTTATTCCATAAAAATTTATAAATAGAACAATAATCAGGATAATTTAAGATTTTTAGGTTAGGATAAAAGTCTTTTGTTAAATTTATTATTTTAGAATCAGTTAGAATTATTGGAATTTTTAATAGAGAACAGAGAGGAGCTATATGATCTAAATAGGTAAAAGTGTTTTTAAAAATAAAACCAGCTATTCTTTTTTTAGACATAATAATTGTTTATTAGTAAAATGTTTATTTAGTCTATAGCAAATATGAAAAAAAAAATAAAGATATTACATTTAGAAGCATCTAAAGGATGGGGAGGTCAAGAGATAAGAATTTTAAAAGAATCTCAAGGTATGCAAAAAAGAGGATATGAGATTTTTTTTGCTATCTCCAAAGGAGGGCTTTTAATAGAAAAGTTAAAAAAAGAGGGATTTAAAAAGATATATGAAGTAGATTTTAGGAAAAGAAAATGGGTATATTCTTTTTTTGTTTTATCCAATATCATAAAAGAAAATGATATCGATATCATAAATACCCATTCTTCTCAAGATGCTTGGCTGGGTGGAATGGTTGGTAAGTTATTAAAAAAACCAATTATTAGAACAAGGCATTTATCTACAAGAGTAAAGGGAGGCTTAAATAGTTATTTTTTATATAATTTTTTAGTGAATTATGTGATAACAACTTGCGAAGAGACCAAAGTTAAAATTATAAAACAATCTAAAAAAAATAAAAAATATTTTTCATCTATTCCTACAGGTGTTGATCCTAATAACATGTTTATAGAAGATATACATTTCAGAAAAAAGATAGAGATATCAGAAAAGGATTTTTTAGTTGGTACTTGTTGTTTTTTACGTTGTTGGAAAGGAATAGAAGATTTTTTAGAAGCAGCTAATATTTTACGAAATAATACCAATATTAAATGGTTGATTATAGGAGAAGGAGAGACAGATAAATATGAAAAGATTGCAAAAAGAAAAAATTTGAAAAATGTTATTTTTACTGGGTATTTAGAAAATCCTTTTAGTGCAATGAACTCTTTAGATATTTTTTTACTTTTGAGCACTGCTCATGAGGGTGTTTCGCAAGCAATGCTTCAGGCTGCATATCTAGAAAAACCTTTGATAGGTACTAATATAGGAGGAATTTTTGAAGTATGTATTGATAAAAAAACAGGTTTTTTAGTTCCTCCTTTTAATCCTGAAAAAATTGTAAAAGCAATATTAGAGATGAAAAATAATGATAAAATGAGACGAGAGATGAGTATAAATGCAAAAAGATTAGTTTTGGATAAATTTTCTTTTGAAAAAATGTTGGATGATACAGAGAATATTTATTTTAATATATTGAAGTAATGTATTTTAAAAGGGTAAAAAATGGTAAAAAAACTTGAAAAGCTAGCAAAATTTTTTATAGAAAAAAGATATAAGGTTTTTATATATCTTTTTTTTGTATTTGTTTTTTGTTTTTTATTATTTGGGAAATTACCTTCTAATAATAGAGAGATATTGGATATTGAAAAGATCTATTTTGATTGGGAAAAAAGTGGAGATAAAAAGCTTTTTGTTAAATTAGATTCACTTTTAAAAAAATGGCCTTATTTATCGTCAAAATATCAAACATGCATTTTACAAAAACGGATAAATGAAGAGGATAAAAAGATTTTTAAAAGAGTTGAGAAGATGATAAGTAAAAAAGATAAATCTCCAACTTTTTCTTTTTCTAAAATTACTCTTTTTGTTTTAAAAAATGATTTTCAAAAAGCTCTTTTAGAATCTAAAAAGTTGAAAAAATCTTTAGAAGATAAAGATTTGACTGAATCGAGTATTTATTCTTATACTCTTATTAGAAATGCTTTTTTAGAGAAAAAATTAAAACATAAAAAAGAAGAGCTTGAATCATTACTTTTTTTAGAAAAACATTTGGAAAAGGTAAATAATAGATCTCTAATAGAAAAAATAGAAGAAAAAAATTTCCCTATTAGAGATTATATTGCTTATAGAAAAAAGAAGTTGTCTTTATAAATTAAAGATGTTCTTCTTCGCTTTCCTTGCTTGGCTTTTCTTCTTCAGGTTTAATAGGTTTTTCCATCTGAAAATCTCTAATAAACTGGTTATAAGAAGATCCTGCAAACATTCCTAAAATTCCAAAAAAAATAAAAGGGATAAAAATAGCTATTATTATGTTAACCACTCCAATAGCAATAAGAACTCCCTTTTCTTGTTTTAAAATTAATTTCAAAATTTTTTTTTGGAATACTATTATTTTGCTGGGAAAAGCTATTGTAAGGATTGCGCCAAATCCTGCAAAAGTTAAACTCCAACCAGGGCCTGTAAAAAACTTAAATACACCAGAAATTGTTGCGATTAGAATAGATAAGATTAAAAAAACTTCATGTGAATGTTTTTTTGCAAAACTTTCTAATTCTTGCACAGATACCCCTTCTTTAAGTTTTGATAATTTTTTTTTCTTTTCATCCATCTGCATTTTTCTCCTATTTATAAAAATTTAAAAAACTCTTTTAAATATAATTAAAGTATTTAATTTATTTTTTTGCAATATTGTCATTTTTTTTCTTTAAATGTTAATATTGAAGATAAGGTGTATTTTCAAGAAGAAATATGGGGAAAAATTTTATAAAAATTTTTTTTATTTTGTTTTTAATATTAATATCAATAAGTTGTTTTCTATTTTTTATTTTTTCTAAAATATCTAAAGGATCTATTAAAAAATTTTTTTCTGGAAATATAAGATTAAAAAAAGAAAAATTTTCAGATGTTTTTTTTAAAACAAAACAGGAAAATTTTAAAATTTTTTTTCCTAAATTCTCAAAGGAAATTCAGTTATTTCTACATAAAGCAAGACCAGATGAAGTTTGTAATTATTTTGTTGAAATTTTTTTGATAAAAGGAGGTAAAAGCAGAGTTTTTACTACTAAAGAAAAGATCTATTTATCATATAATGGATGTTATGATTTTTCTGATGCAGCTACGAATTTTTGGCTTTCTTTAACAATTTTAAATGAAGATAGAATAAAAGTTGAGATGTTTGTAGATCTATCTTTTACTGGAAAGATAGAGAAAGAATCTTTTTTTTTAGCACCTATAAAAAAGGAAAAAATTTTTTCTGATAATAAAGAGATTGTTAGTTTAAAAGATGCAAAGTGGATAGGGGCAGATCTATTTTTAAAATTACTTGAAAATAAAGATTTTGAGAATAAACAAAGACTCGTTTTTTCTTCGGATAAAAAAAAATATCAATGTTTTTTTTCTGTAGGAGATCTTCTTATCTATAAAGATGGTAGATGGATAGAGGGTAATAATTATGATACAAAAAAATATTCAATAGCAAAGATTATTTCTTTTAATGAAAATTCTTTAGAGATAGAATATTGGGAAAAAGATCGATTAGGAGAAGATAAAATTGTTATTCTTAAAAAGAATTTTTCAGAAACTTTTAGAATCCAAGATCAGTTTATAACTGATATTCGAATTAGAACAAAGAATCAGATAAGTTGTCTATTAAAAAATAGAAGAATGGTTTTAAGAGAAAAGGATATTCTTTTGAAAAAAGATAATCTTTGGAAGAAGATCTCTTTAAAAAATTTTAAAGAAAATTTAGAAGAAAGAGAGTTTTTTATATTTGACTCTTTAGAGAAAATCGGAAATGGGATAATCTTTAAAGGGTATTACTTTAATAAAGATAGAACTAATTTTTATATTATTAAAAAAAATATAAAGGTAAGAAAGATTAATAATAGAAGGAAAAGATGAAGAAAATCATAATTATTAGTTTATTTTTTTTTAACCTCTCTTTTGCTGAAGAAAAAGAGGATTTTGAGAATGATATAAAAAATGTTAATAAAAAACTTTTATCACTTAGAGAAGAGTTATCAGAAAAATATAAGATGGCGAAAATATTTTATGAAAAAAATGAAAAAGAAGAAAAATTTTTTGATTTAATAGATAATATAAAGAATATTAAAAAGCAGATATCTCGTATAGAAGAGAAATGGAGAAAAGATTTTGTAAGCAATTCTTTAGAAGAAGGATATGCTTTTTGGGATCAAGGCGAAATAACTATCTCTCAGCTTATTATGGAATATGGAGCTTCGGACTATCTTTACATCATACCTTATGAAATCGGATCAATTAAACTATCTATGTTTTCATCTATTCCTATTCCCCACGAGAGTTGGAATGATATGATTGAGTTGATATTAGAAAATAAAGGG
Source organism: Chlamydiae bacterium SM23_39 (assembly GCA_001303765.1). Lineage (GTDB taxonomy): Bacteria > Chlamydiota > Chlamydiia > Chlamydiales > SM23-39 > SM23-39. The sequence continues at coordinate 5,520 of LJUH01000013.1, read as the reverse complement.
ATTGGAATTAGAAAGTTAACACCTTATTTAAAAGAACTTTTTATATTAAAACATGATCTTTCTAATATTAAAGTTATTGCTGATAGAGAAGAGGATTTAGAGCATATCTCAGATTTAACTCCTATATTTTTTATTTTTTCTACCATGCCAGAAAAGATTAAAACAGCATATAATTTTTTTGAGAAATTTTCAGATCAAAAACAGGTAAATCTTCAAATTGTTTCTAATAAAATTGTTATTATTTCATCTAAAAGAAATGTAATAAAACTTTTGAATCTTTATAAAGCTGTTATCGGGAAGGAAGGAGAGAAGAAGGTAAAAGTTATAAATCTTTTTAAAATAGATTCAAAAGAGATGGAAAAGATTGTAAATGCTTTTTTTGAAGAAAAAACAGCTCCGAAAGTATCTTTTTTAAGAAATAGAAAAGCAGAACTTTCAATATTACCTCTTCCTTCAAAAAATTCTGTTGTATTAGTTGGTGATGATATAATGATAAAAAGAGCTGAAAAAATTATAAGAGATCTAGAAGATCAATTAGAGGATATTTCTGAAAAAACCATTTTTTGGTATACGTGTAAACATTCAGATCCTTATGACATAGCTGAAGTTTTAAATAAAATATATAGTTCTCTATTTAATGTTAATATTGAAATTTCTGAAAAAGAGATTAAAGAAAAAAAGCCAGAGAATCCATCTTTTTGTAGTCCATGTGAGGGGAGAGCTTCTTGTTATAATCCAACACTTCCTGTTACACCATCATTTGTTCAACCTGGAAAGATTAAAGAAAGAAAACCAGAAGTTTTATCTGATAGTATCATTGTGGATCCAAAAACAGGATCTATTTTAATGGTTATTAATAAATCTATGGTTCAAAAGATAAAAGAGCTTTTAAAAAAGTTAGATGTTCCCAAAAAAATGGTTCAAATAGAAGTTTTATTAGTTGAAAGAAAATTAAATGAAAGGAGACAAAGCGGTATTAATATTTTAAAAATAGGGCAAAGCGGAAATAAAAAAGAGACCTTTCTTAGTTTTGACGATACTGGTAAAAGTTTAAGAAGAGGGATATTAGATTTTGTTTTTTCTAAGCCTAAAGATAGTATTCCTTCTGTTGATTTGATGATGAGTTTTTTGATGGCTCAGGAGGATTTAAAAGTTAATGCTAGTCCATCAGTTTTAGCAGTAAATCAAACCCCAGCTACTATTTCTATTGTTGAAGAGCTTTCAATAAATAATGGAGCCATTCAATTAGATACTTCTTGTGGAGTCACAGTAGAAAAATCATATACTAGAGCTCAATTTGGAATAACTATCGTTATGACTCCTACTATCCATCTTTCAGATGAAGATAGCAATAAAAAGGGTTATGTTTCTTTAAATACAGATATTACCTTTGATACAATTCAACCTTCTCTAGAAGATAGACCTCCAGCTACTAGAAGACATATAGAGAGTGAGGTTAGGATAGCAGATGGAGAAACAATAATTTTAGGTGGGCTTAGAAAAAAATCTCAAGAAGATAGAAAAGAAAAAGTTCCTTTTTTAGGTCATATACCTGGATTAGGAAAATTATTTGGAACAACAAGGTTAGCAGATAGATCTACAGAGATGTTTTTTTTTATAACTCCTAGAATAATAAAAGATCCAATAGAGGATTTAAAGATAGAGAGGATGAGGTTGTTAAATCAAAGACCAGGAGATATACCTGAATTTTTAAATAGTTTAAAAGAAGCTAAAAAAAATAGAAAGCATCAACTTTTAAAAGAGAGTATGAGGAGATTTTTTGAGTAATTATTTAGACAGTATAAAAAAATTTGGGATAGTGATTGTAGATGATTTGGAAGAGAGAGAATTTGTGAAAGAAAAAAAGACATCTATTCCCTATTTTTTTGCGAAGGAACATCTAATTTTACCAATAGAAGAAAAAAGAGGAGTGGTAACAATAGCTACTTCAAATCCTTTTAATAGCACAGCGTTAAAAGAAGTTGAGATGTTATTAAAAAAGGATATTGAAGTTGTTTTTGTAGTAAAAGAAAAATTAGAAAAAGCTATTGAAAGATGTTATTCAAAACAAAAATCTATTTTTTCCAAGAGTAAAAAAAGTGAAGGAGAAAAAAAAGAAAAAGATAGTGTTGAGGGATATGATTTATTAGAATCTTCTGATAATCCTGTTGTTTACATGTTAAATATGGTTATTGTGGATGCTATCCAAAGAAATTCTTCTGATATTCATTTTGAACCTTATGATGATGGTATTATAATAAGATATAGAATAGATGGAGTCCTTAAAAAGATATCTTCTCCTCCTATAGAATTTCAAAATCAATTGATTACCAGATTAAAAATTATGTCTAAATTGGATATTGCAGAGAGTAGAAGACCTCAAGATGGAAGGATTAAATTAAAAATAGGTAAAAGGGAGATAGATTTTAGGGTAAGTTCTATCCCGACTATTTATGGTGAAAGAATTGTTTTAAGAATTTTAGATAAAGAAAATATAGTTTTTGGATTAGAAAAATTAGGAATGAATGAAAATATTTTTTCTATTTTTAAAAAACTAATATCTATGCCTGAAGGAATTATTTTAGTTACTGGTCCCACAGGCAGTGGAAAGACAACAACTCTTTACAGTGCTATCTCAGAGATAAATTCAGAAGGAAAAAATATTATGACAATAGAAGACCCAGTAGAATATAAATTAGAAAATATTGCTCAAATAAATGTTAATCCTAAAATAAATTTAACCTTTGCTTCAGGGCTTAGGCATATTTTAAGGCAGGATCCAGATTCTATAATGGTTGGCGAGATTAGAGATGTTGAAACTGCTGAGATAGCCATTCAATCAGCATTGACAGGACATTTAGTTTTAAGCACTTTACATACAAATGATGCTCCTTCTGCAATTACTAGACTTGCTGATATGGGTATAGAACCCTATCTTTTAGCTTCTTCTATTATTGGTATTTTAGCTCAAAGGCTTGTTAGAAAAATATGTGTTCATTGTAAGACTTCATATTCTCCGACAAAAGAGGAAAGAAAAAAATTAAAAATGGAAATGGATCTTTTATATAAGGGTAATGGTTGTGATCATTGCTTTAATACAGGATTTAAAGGTCGACATGGTATTTATGAGCTTGTGGTAATAGGTTCTAATGAAAAAAAGCAGATTATGAAAAGTGTAGATTCAGAAAACCTTAAAAAAGTGTCGGCTTTACAAAATATGGAAAATTTAAGAACAAGTGGACTGGAATTAATAAGGAAAGGTATTACCTCTTTTTCTGAAGTTTTAAGAGTTACCCAAACAATGGAATAGATATGCCTCTGTTTAAATATGTTGCTTATATAAAAAATAAAAAGGTAAAAGAAATTATAGAAGCTGAAAATTTTGATAATGCTAAAAGAAAATTATTGGATAAAAAGATAATTATTTTAAATCTTTCCCTTTTCCATTTTGATAGAAAAAATTTTTCTCTTTCTTCTAAAGAGTTTTTAACTTTTACTAATGAAATTTCTAGATTATTAAATGCTAAATTATTATTAAATGATCTTCTGTTTATTCTTAAAGATAAATATAATAATACAAAATTATTTCCTTTTATTTTAGATATTTGTGATCAAGTAAAAAGAGGGAAACAGCTATCTTATATCTTTTCATTATATCCTAAAATTTTTGATATTTTATATTGTTCTATGATAGAAAATGCAGAAAAAAGTGGCAATTTAGCAGAAGCATTTAATGAAATTACAAGTATTTTAAAAAAAAAGGAAAAGCTTAAAAAAAAAATAATTTCCGCTACCTTATATCCTATTGTTTTAACCATTTTTTGTATTGCTGTGATATTTACTCTTTTATTTTTTGTAATTCCTTCTCTTTTTGATCTTTTTGATGGAAAAAATATTCATCCTTTAACGAAGAGTGTGTTGTTTATTAGCCATTTTTTTGTTAAAATTAAAAGTTGGCTAATAGCTTTTTTTTTGTTATTTAGTTCATTATTTGTTTTTAGTTTTTTCTTTTCTAATATTAAGAAAAGCCTATATAATGTTGTTTTTTATTGCCCAATAATAAGGGTATTTATGTTTAGGTTGGCTATAATTCGATTTTCCAGATCTTTTTCTGTTCTTTTAAATTCTGGTATTTCCTATTTGGAAGCCTTAAGATTATCTAGAAAAATAGTAAAAAATCCTATTTTAGAAAAAGAGATTTTATTTGCAGAAAAAAGGATAATAGAAGGAGAGAAGTTAAGCAAGTCTTTTAGGGAAAATTCTAAAATTCCTGTTGTTATTATTAGACTTTTAGAAATAGCTGAAGAGACTGCTAAAACATCTTCAATATTGTATAATATAGCAGAGATTTATGAGGAAGAATTGGAAGAAAAATTAAATCGTTTTACTGCTCTTTTACAACCTATTTTACTTTTAATTTTAGGAGTGATAGTTGGGGTAATTGTTTTATCAGTACTTTTACCTCTTACAGATGTTGCTTCATTTGTAGAATAAAGGATATTTATGAATATAAAAAGAAGGTATATGACTCTTTTAGAGATTATGATAGTTATCTCTTTGATAACTTTAATAGGGGGAGTTATAGGATATAATATGAAAGGATCTCTAGAAAGAGGAAAAATTTTTAAAACGGAACAAGCAAAAAAACAGTTAGAGGATATTTTACTTTTAGAATATGCAAAAGGAGAAAAAACATTAGAAGAGATAATTGAGAATCCTATTGAAGTTTTAAAAGAATCAGGTTTAGTAAAAAATCCTGAAGAGTTGATGAAAGATGGATGGAATGAAAAGTTTAAGATAGATATCGATAAGGGTGAATTGAAAATCAATTCAAAAAAATATAACAGTGTTAAAAAGAAAAAAAATAAATATTAAACCATTTACTCTTATAGAGATTTTGATATCTATTTCTATATTATCTATGGTTTCGTTTATTGTTGGTATTAAAATAGAAAAATGCATATCAAAATATAGATTTGAGAGAAATTATTCTAAAATTTTAAGAAAATTTTTATTTATAAAAGATATATCTATTTCAAATCAATGTGATTTAGAAATAGAGTTAAAACAAAAAAAAAGAAATCTTTTGATAACAATAGGTATTGATAGCGATACAGGATTGTTTCCTAATAAAAAGAGAGAAAAGGAAAAATTTTCTAATTTATATTTTAAATTTATAGGTAAGAAGAAGATTGAAAATTTTGTTAAACTTTTTTTTTCTTCTACAGGAAATTTTTATCCTAAAGGAAAAATTATCTTATATAATGAAAAAAAAAAATTATTCAAAGAGATTGATTTAAATGAGATCTTTTTAAAAGAATTTAAATAATTTTTTTATAGGAGATTTTTTTATTTTTTAAATATTTTTTCTTATCCCGAATTTATTTTAATTTATAAGCGAATTTTTCTATTTAACCCCTAACTTCCCAAGTTTTACGTAACAGTAAGATTAAGTTTATCTAAAATAGCTCTTGTTTTATAAGTGATTTCAGAAGTCACCCATTCTCCATTTATAGAAAG
>LJUH01000051.1 GCA_001303765.1 Chlamydiae bacterium SM23_39 | reverse complement strand
GAATCTAAACATCTTGCTTTTGAAAAGATGTTAGATAAACAACACCTGACAGAAAAAGGTGATGAAAAAACCTGTATGTAAGGTCAGGTTCTATCTAGGACATTTTATTCAAAGATGTGGATTTAGTCATTTTAAAAGTTTTGCATCTATAAATAAAATTACCGAAGACTTTGATAATATCTATGGTTTTGATCTTTTATTTGATTTAGCAGAACATTGTTTTAAGGAAACTATCATTAATTTTTAGTTTTTTTAAAGTTTTTGTTTTTTACAACATTTTCTTTATTGTATTTAGAAGCTATCTTAGTAGTTTTTTTAAGAAAAGTATTAAATATATTTTTATCTATTTTTTCTTGTCGCCCTATCCATAACGTAGTCATAAAGATAGTTGTTATATCTTTATAAAATAATACTTCTTTAATTTCTGATTTTGTAGGTTCTCTCTTAAAATATCCTTTTAATAATTTTTTTATTTGATCTTTGCTTGCTTCAGAAAAACAAGATAACCATCCAATATCAAGGAAAGGATTATCAATGGTCGCTTCAGTCCAATCAATGAGATAGATATTACCATTTGTTGCTATTAATATATTACTTGGATTTAGGTCTCCATGAGATGGAATATGTTTTGTATTTAATTTTGTAGCCTTTTTTTGTAGTTTTTTATGTAATTGATCAAAATAATATGGATACACATCTTTTTTTTTAAATTGCATATAAATATTTTGTAATGACTTAACTTTTGTGCATTTTAATAAATTTATATTTTCATAGTAGTTGTGAAATTTTTTGATAGCTTGCATTATCTTTTCAATTATATTTATGTTATTCAAATCTTCTTTTACAAAAAGTCTTCCTTCAATGAAATCCATTAACATAACTAATGAAAGTTGATCAACGTAAATTAATTTTGGAGCAATTTTTAACTGCGATCCTATTTTATGAGCAGTTATCTCAGATTTTCTTTTTTTTATTGATTTTTTTACATCTAGTAGTCTGAGAACATATTTTTTATTTTTGACCTCAAATTGAAATAATTGTGCTGTTGAAAATCCTCCTAGCAATGGTTGGAATTTAATATCATTTTTATCTTCTTTTTCCACAATTGTTGATAGTGCTTCATAAACAGGTGAAATATAAACATTTGGAAGGTTGTTTAATATATCATTTAATGAATAATAATTATTTGTATTAATATTATTTTTCGATAAATTATTTTGTGTTTTTTGAATTTTTAATTGTTGTTGAGGAAATGCAGCTATATTTATTAAAATAAAATAAAAAAATAAGATGAAAGCTTTGTTTTTAAGAAAAAATAATTTTTTACTCATAGTTTTTTATAAAAGTTGTAAAATCTTTAATAATTATTTTTTTAATTAAAGTATAATATTTCATATTTTACATATGTGTTTAGTTAAATATATAAAACTTTATAACGTAATGATCCTATTAAAGCACTTAGTAAAAGAGCGCTATGCTCTAATGTATCCAAATAACAAGATTTTATGTAGTAAACATCTCTTTTGTAACATAAATGAAAAAGACCTTTTATAATTCCTAAAGATAAAGCTCTTATTAATCCTTTAAACGGATAAGGATTAAATACAAATTTTTTACCATTTATTTTTTTATGTTTTTTAAAAAGTAAAACATGACCAATTCCATAATTATAAAATTGACGAAAATATTTGAAAAATGAAGTTCTTCCTTCATGTTGAATTATAGCATCAGTTAAAAATGTAAGCTTATAGCCAGAATATTGTGCGCGCCATGAAATATCAACATCGCCACCAGATTTAAATTGTGTGTCAAATCCTTTTAATTCTTTTAATATATGATTTCTATAGGCAATATTTGCTGTTGGCATATATGGAAGTGGTGATATTGGAGTAAGGTATTGTAAACCTTGAGTTATTAAAAATTCTCGTTGATATTTTTGAATTTTTGCATTTCCTATTTTATTTAATATCTTTCCAGCAATAATATTAATTTCTGGATTTTGAAATGTTTGCCAAATTTTTTTTAACCAATCTTTATTAGCAATGCAATCAGCATCAGTAAAGACTATTATTTTTCCTTTAGCATGGTTAATACCCATATTTCGAGTAAAATAGCTTCCTTTTTTATGGCAACAAAGATAAGTAATTTTATAATTTTTAATTAATTTCAAAATTTTTTGTGTTTTATCATTTTCCACAACAATTATTTCAAATATACCTTTAAATTTTTGTGCACATAATGCATTTAAACAATTAATAATACGTTTATCATCATAGACTGGTATTATTACTGATATATCAATGGAGTTTTTTAATGTGCTATCTCTCTGTTTTATTAACAACTTCTACTCCTCTTAATAGCTTCCATATTGAATAATAAGCAGGTAAACTATGAAATAATAATATTAAAATGCCTGAAAAAAAAATTAGAAATTTTTCACGAAAATTTATTAAATTTTTAGAAGAAATAAATTGATTTATTATCATAAAACATCCATATTCATACATTATAAAAAATAAAATTAATAGTATCCAAATAGGCCATCCATATAAAAATCCCATTATTACATAAAGATAAACAAGTGCTGAAGTCATTAACCAATTAATAGCATCCCAAACGGCAAAATAAGAGATCATATAGATACGTAAACGATTTTGCTTATAATGTGAGGTATAATATTTTTTAACAAAACGACGGTAACGATGGCTAAGAAAAGGTCCTTTGAACCAACTAGCTAATTGTAAAAATACTTTTTTAATGGAATCTGGAGTTTCAGAATTATCTAATGAAGGTAAAAAAGCTATAGGTTCTTTTAAGCAAGAAATTATAAAGCCCCAAAACATATCTTCAGGGGTATAATTAGACGGGAATTTTATTTTTTGCAATAATGACACACGTGCAAATAAGCCATGAGCAACGCTTGGAGCATAAGTGCAATAATTGAGAAATGATTTTTTTTTTCCTGAACAATAATTATAAACTCTTATTATTCTGGGTATTTCGTAAGAAAAAATAAACCGAGTTTGTTTTAAACTTTGAGCTTTTAAAAATAATTTTCTAAAAAAATTTTTTTTGTTAAATGAGAAATAATTTTTTGTATAAAGAGAAGATTGTTGAAAGATATTACAATTCGGAATTTGTGCATAACTTTTTTTAAAGATATCAAACACATTTTTAGAAGGTTTTGAATCTGCATCATAAAAAGCATAGAATGTATTAGCAGGGCTTAGTGATGGAAAAAGTTGATTAAATTTTTCTATGCTATAGTTCATTTGGTCAGCTTTTAAACCGTTAGCTTTAGGATAATGCAACCATTTTACCTTGTTATATTTTTCTGATAATCTTTTTGCTAAAGAAATGGTGGTTTCTTCTTGAAATCTAGAAGAGTTTTCTTTTAATTCTTTTTCCGTGGTGATTATAAGTATCTGTAATTTTTTTGTATCATATGGTAATTTTAAAAAATAGAGCACCGTTTCTTCTAAAGATTTTTGTTCGCGAAGAACTGGCAATACAACAACAATATTTGGAGCATCTGTTGGTATATTTTCTTTATTATTATTTATCAATTTAATACTCTTTTTAATTCGCTTAATTGCAAAAAATGCTTTTAAAATACTTAAAGCTAATAAAATAATGGTGATATACAAAAATAAATTAATTTTCATAATAAAATTGTTCCTTAGTGTTTTTTTTACTCAGTATGCTAAAAATACGTTTTTTAGTATTTGTCAAATTTTGTTGCCCCATCTTAGAGATATTAAAACATTTTTCTTGTAAAAGCTCATTGTAAAGTTTCATGCTAATATGGAATTCTTTTAATTTGTTTTTAATTTCTTTTTTATCATCTAATTGATATAAGACATTTAAATCAGGTATTATAAATAATCCAAAAGCTATACTCATTGCTCCGAAAAAAATGTCTTCTCTGCCATAAGTGATAAACTTTTCACAAAAACCTCCTATTTTATAAAATTGTTCTCGCATTATAGAAACACATGATGAAATCACCATCTCAGGGAGTGTTTTAGAATAATACTTAAAACATTGTCCAAAATCTTTAAAAAAATTGGTGTCAATTATATTGCTAATCTGCATTGATTTTTTGTTGATTGCAATAAAACTATGATAACGCCAATCTTCCTTAGCACTAATAGAGAAATTAAAATTTTTATTTAAAATTTTTTTTCTTAGTGTTTTTGTTAAAGGAGTTCGTTTTGCCATGGAAGCTAAAAGTAAGTTTTTATAAAAACTATGTTTGATTGCATGAGCAAATAATAATTCAGGAGGGGAGATCATATCTGCATCTAAAAATAATAAAAGTTCATTTTTAGCAAGACTGGCTCCTGTATTACGAGCACAAGCTCGTCCACTATTGCGATGATGGGTGATAAGTTGATAATCAAAATTTAATTCTGATGCAATTTTTTTTAATATTTTTTTAACATTATTTGTTGATCCATCATCAACTAAAATCACCTCAAATTTGGATGCAGGAAACTTTTGGTTATTTAAAGCTTTTAATACTAAACTGATTGTATCTTCTGCATTAAAATACGGTATGATAACACTAATTGAGGGATAATTATCAAGATTTAAGGTTTTTAAATTCAGTTTTTCATATAAATGTTTTTTTGTTTTTTTGAAAAAATCAAAATCTAATTGGCTATAATCATTAGAGCGATTTTGTAATGCTTCAAAAACTTTCATGAAATATTTTATTTATTTTGTTTTTTTTCTAAAATTTTTGCAATTTTCACAAATAGTAGGATATGGAATAATAAGTTCATTATCTGTATTTTCTATAAAAAGGCTTCTTGAATAACGATAAATATCATTATACCAAATATCTTCAAAAGAATCTTTCATTAAATCTCCAAAAACATTTTTTTTATTTGTTATCCAACAACAACAAGTGATTTTACCATCTGGTTTAATAACAGGATTTAAAAATAATTCCGAACAGATTTGATTAAAAAGATATGGTGTTGGCTCATTATTTTTGTAACAAGGCTTAATGTGTTTTTCATTATTTGGTAACCATGTTTTTTTACGCTCATCAAAAGAAGTAGGTATTTGATAGTCGACTAAATCATCACCTAATCCCATTAAATTTGTAATAAAACATATGCCCAAAGATTCAGCTAAATTTTTAGCTTTTTCAATTTCATGTTCTGTGTATTTATTTATTAAAAATTTCCATATAACTTTCAGTGATCCATTATTTTTTTGTTGATTAAGTTTTTGAATTTGTCTTAAATTTTCTATAACTAAGTTAAAATCTCCTCCTTTTCGATAGTGAGAATAAGTTTTTTGAGACGCTCCATCTAAAGATATAATTAATGTATCTAATCCAGACATCACTAATTTTTCAAAAAAATTCTTTTTTTTATGAAATGAGAAATTAGTATGTATTTCGACTTTATAATCTTTTTCTTTAAGTTTTTTTATCATGAATAATAAATTTGGATTTAAAAAAGGTTCTCCCAAATTATAAAGAGATACATTTTTAATCGAACTAGGTAATTTATTTAAGATGATAGAAAATGTTTTTAGAGTCATTAATTTAGAGGAGTAATTCATTCCTCTTAAACCAGAGGGACAAAGAGGGCAATGTAAATTACAAATTAATGAAGGACTAATTTTAACATGTTTTGGCAATGGGGGTTTAATAGAACAGTTCATAATATTTTCCTATGAAGTTTTAAACATTAAAGTAAATTTAAAAAAACTATAGATAAAAATCAAATTTTTTATGTGCAAAAATATTTATCAATAAGTTACTATGTATACTTAGTAGTAATTCATGAAAGTTTTTGCAGATTTATGAAAAATATTAATACAACAAAAAGTAGTTTACTTCTGAAAGGGCATTTTTGTATGAATAAGATTTTAAATAAAGTTAGATATTTAGTTAAGGATCAATTTGAAGAGACAAATTGGAAGTACCATATTGTTCCATGTATAAAATATGCAAAAAAACTTGCAAAGATTTTTAAAATAAATGAGGAAGTTGCAGAACTTGCAGCTCTTTTACATGATATTGGTAGATTAAAATTTGGTAAAAGAGATCATCATATAACAGGTGTTGTTGAAGCTGAAAAAATTTTAAAAAAATATAAAGTTTCTCAAAATATTATCGATGACATTTTGCATGCAATTGAATCTCATCGAGGCAGTATAAATATCTCTCCCAAAACTATGTTAGCTAAAATAATTGCAAATGCCGATGCAATGGCACATTTTGATATGTTACCAATTTTTTTCTATTGGCGTGCGGATAAAAAAACTTTTGAAAAAACATTTTTATGGGTTGATAATAAAATGAAAAGAGGATGGAAAAAAATGACTTTACCTGAAGCTCAAGAGATAATGAAAAAGAAATACGAAAGTATTAGATTATTGCTTGATTCTGTAAGAGGATATATTTAATTATTTATAATAATTTAGATAAGAATTATTAAATAAAAAATTTTTAGCTTCATTACAAGTATTTTCTTGCAGAAGCAGATATAGGTATTACAGGCATAATATGCTCAGAGCGTATATATTTATCGTGTTCTGCTTCCCAAATATCATATTTTTGTTGAAGATTTAGCCAAAGCTGAGGAGTTGTATTAAATACCTTAGATAAACGCACAGCAATATTTGCTGTGATTCTAGCATTTCCTGATCTAATTTTATATAAAGTATTTCTAGATATTCCAGAAGCATCAGCTAATTCTTGCAAAGTTATAGGAAGAGTTTTTATATAATGCTCCTCTAAAATAATTCCAGGATGTGTTGGTTTTCTTTTTTTTACCATATCTTTACCTCCTTAATGGTAATCTAAATATTTTACATCGTAGGCATTTCCATTTTTAAAACGGAAAATAACTACAAAATTTCCATTTACATGCACTGAATAAAAATCTTTCAAATTTCCTTTCAGTTTATGAAAATCTGATCCAGGGTAATTCATATCTTTTATTTGTTCTGCAGCATCTAACCGATCTAATATAAGTGCTAATTTTTTAGCATGGCTTGGTTTTATTTTTTTTCTATTTCCAGTTTCAAAAAACCTTTCTAGTTTTTTATCTCCAAACGTTTTTATAGGCATTTATTTTTTCCAGTTAACACTATTGTAATCTAAAAGATTACATAACACAAGGTTTTTATTTTTGCCACAATTTTGCCACATTTGCTGACAAATAATGGCGAAATACTACGATTTCTAACAAAAATAAAATATCTCTAAACATTTATTTTTAATGTTGTTATTGTTTGTACTATGTTGTGTTTTATTGAGTTACATATGACTGTTAATCAATTGGTCGATGGTTCGAATCCAGCACCCGGAGTTTGGACCTTCTTATGGAAGGTCTTTTTTATTTCAATAAATTTTTGTTTAAAGATTTCAAAAATAGCTGAACTTAATTTTTTTCCAAAATAATTTTCTTTTTTGTATTATATAAAATTAAAAAATATATAGGAGAATTATGCTTGCAGATTCATTAGAAACTTTAGTGAAAAATATTTTAAATAAAAATATATCAGATTTATCTGATCTTGATAAAATAAAAAATAATGCTAAAAAAATTTCAAAAATATATTTTCCAGTTTTATCAAAAGAAATAGATAATTTTATAACAAAAAGAAACGAAACAAATTATAAAACTCTTTATTGTAGTATGCAACTTGCAGGATATTTAGAAGATAAAAATGCATTTTTTTTAATTCTAAAAATTTTAAATTTACCTATAGATATTATTGAAGAATTTTTAGGAGAACATTTTGTTGATATAGATCTGCAATATATTCTTGCATACACCGCAAATGATAGTTGGGAAAGCCTAAAAAAAATAATAGAAGATCCTTCTATTGATAAATTTATTAGAGAAAATTGTATAAAGGCACTAAAAATACTGGTTTTTAGAGATAAAATAAATAGATTAGATGTTCTTAATTATTTTAAATCTTATCTAAACAAAATAATTAATGAAGAAGTAGATGATGATGAAATGGCAACATCTATAATTGCTTCTATTCTAGACTTATATCCGTATGAATGTTTAGAAGAAATAAAAGAACTTTTTGGCTTATACTCACGGAACTTGAGTTTGGGAATCTATAATTTCAAAATTATCCTTCAATAAAGTTTTTAAATCCTTCCTATATTTTTCTATATTTTTAAAAAATTCAA
>LJUH01000050.1 GCA_001303765.1 Chlamydiae bacterium SM23_39 | reverse complement strand
TATTTCTTTTATTTTCTTTTAACTTCTTACTTTCATTTATAATTTCTTTTACCTTTTCTTTTTGTTTAGTTATATCGGATTCTTTTGCTAATATAAATTTTTTTATTTCTTCTAATTCCTTTTGTAATCTATTAATCTTTTTTTCATTTTCCTTTATTATGTTTTCTTTAATTTTTATTAAAGTTTCAAGATTAATTATTTTACTTAAATTTTCATTTAAAACCTTTTGAGATTTTTTAATCTCTTTCTTACTTTTATCTAAAATTTGTTCATGCTTTTCTATTACTTCTTTTTTCATTTCTATATTAAAACTCTTGCCTAGTTCATTTTGAGTTTTATGAATTTCTGTAAGTTTTTTTAATTCATTGCTTTTGAAAGTCCAATTTTCTTGATGAGTTTGTTTTTCATTTTCTGCTTTTGAGATCTCTTGTTGGCATTGAGTAATAATTTCTTTCAATAGATCTATTTCATTTTCTTTACCTTCTTTTTTAGAGTTTTTGCTTATTATTTTTAAGTTGTTCTATAGTGTTCTTAATGGTTTCTTTCATTTTTAATTTTTCATCTATTTGTAAGTTATCATCAGATATAGCTTTCGTTATTTCTTCTATCTTTTTTTTAATAGGATCGATTGTTTTATCTCTAATTTCTATCTTTTTTTCTGCTTGTTTTATTTGTAATTTGCTTTCTGTTATAATTTGTGAACTGTTAGCTATATTTTTTGATGCTATCTTAGAAACTTTTCCTCTTGTTTCTAAAAAATCAGAAAAGTCTTTTTCTTGATCTATTTTTCTTTTTAGATCATGTAATTCATCTATTAAACCATCTATATTTTGTATTGACATATTTTTTCTCCATAGGATTTTTTATTTTAATATATTAAGAAATGTTTGATGAATTTTTCAATAAATTTTGTTGAAAATAATTCATTGATATAAGATTATTATTTTTTTAATATTTATCTTTTGAGGAAATCTATGAAAGTTTTCTTTCTTTTTTTTATTTCACTAACTACATATGCATTTTCTATCAACCTAGAATCTCATATTTTGCCATATGAGACAGATCTGAGCACTTTTTTTAAATGTTTTCTAGGAGAACCTGCTATTTGCGAACTTGAAAATATCGATTGTATATACGTGATCAACCTTGATGAACGAAAAGAAAAGTGGAATAATACTGTAGAAAAGCTTAGTCCCTATGCTTTGACCTATAATCGATTCCCTGCAATATGTGGATGGAAGTTTTCTGATGAAAAGTTTAACCATATAAAAGGGAAAAAATGTCTTTTATCTAAGGGGAAAATTGGTTGTATTTTAAGCCATCTTTCTGTCATCGAAGATGCTTACGATCGGAACTTTCAGAATATTTGGATTTTACAAGATGATATTGAAATTCTTAGATCTCCCTTTTTGATCGATGAGTATATAGACCGGTTAAATGAGCTTGATCCCGAATGGGATCTTCTTTTTACAGATCTCGATATGAGAAAACCGGGAGATTCTTCAAAACTTCTTAGAGCTACCTGCATTACCGGCGGGTTTAGAGGAGACCAAGAAGTTCATAAAGAAAGCTGGTATTTAAAGCGTAAAAATATTAGCGATGATTTTCAAAAGATACGAATGCGTTATGGCTTTCACTCTGTTGTTTTATCGAGAAAAGGCATGAAGAAAATTCTTTATTACTTTAAACATGTAAAACTACACACATGTTTTGATATTGATATACACTTTATTCCAAACATAAGAGAATATGGACTCATTAATCCAATTATTGTAAATGATTCCAACTGGTTGATTAGCGATTCCTTGTCAAAATTGATAGAAATCAAGAATTTGCCATCTCCTTATAATGAACTCAAAAACATAATGCTTTTTAATCATCATGGTTGGTTCGGTGAGAATAACGCAAAGGGTTTAAAAACATTGATAGAACAAAGAAGAATAAAAACTGTTGTAGAACTAGGCAGCTGGCTTGGAAAATCTACTATGTATATTGCTGAGCATTTGCCTGAAGATGGAAAAGTATATGCTGTAGATCATTGGTTAGGTAGTCGCGTACATCACAACAACAAAGCTGTTAAAAATCTATTACCTACATTATACGAACAGTTTTTATCTAATGTTGTACAAAAAAATCTAACAGAGAAAATCATTCCTTGGAAGATGACAACTGTTGAAGCTGCAAAAAAAATGTCCCTAGAGGGCAAACTGGTCGATTTAGTCTACATAGATGCTGCGCATGATGAAGAAAGTGTATACCAAGATATGTCAATGTGGTATCCGCTGATAAAAGAAGGTGGAGTAATGTGTGGGGATGATTGGGGATGGGGGAAAAATCTCCCGGTTCAAAGAGCTGTAAAACAATACGCCTTTGACAATAATTTAAAATATAAAGTTTATGGAAATTTTTGGATCATTTTTAAAACAAAATCTTTCATAGTTAAAAGACATAAACGTTCTCTGTTCTAATCGAAATTAAGGAATAACTTTTATAAGTAAAACCTTTTGTTTTCAGTAGCATACATACAGAAAATTAAGCCAATAAACTAAACTTTGTGCATTCAATTACGTAATCATCTAATTAGTCAATCCTGAAATAATTGAATTTTTTGATAAAAATTCTTAACTTTTTTCATTTTTGTTTTTAAAAAATAAAAAAAGGTCTAAAAGTTAATTTCAAATACAATATTTTTTTAAAAAATGCACTTTTAAGGTATTTTAGAGAGATTTTTGAGTAAGAGCTGTCCTTTTTATAAGGACCTCAATATCGGATAAAATTCCATAGCAAATATCGGATAAAATTCCAGAATATAAAAACTATTTGAAATAATAAGCTGTATTTAAGGTCAGGTTTTGCCTAGGACATTATTGTTTTTTTAACTAGGTGCAAAATTAATTTTCAATCATTTCAGATTATTCGAGCTTTATTATTGGAAAAAATATGACATCTCTTATAGATGTTGCATTTGATAAAAACATTACCAACCTATCTATTCCCATGCCAAACCCTCCTGTTGGAGGCATACCTTGACATATAGCTTCTATAAAATCTTCATCTAATGGAGGAATCTCTTTTTTCTTGGATTTAGAAAGAATTTGCTCTTCTAGTAATTTTCTTTGTAGTTCTGGATCATTTAATTCAGTATAAGCATTTATTAGCTCTTTTCCTAATATGAAACTTTCAAAACGCTCTACTAATCTTTCTTTTGAATCTCTTTTCATCTTACAGAGAGGAGTTGTTTCTATTGGATGATCTATAATATGATGAGGTTGTATCAATTTTTCTATTACAAATTCTTCAAAGATTAATGCTATCAGCTCTCCTCTTTTTTTTTCTTTTAGTTCAGATATATCTATTTTTTTTTCTAATATTTTTATTAGTTCTTTTTCATTTTTATTGTTTATATCTATTTGAGCATATTTTTTAATACTCTCTATCATAGTCATCTTTATCCAGGGAGATGTTAGATCTATTATTTTATCTTCATATTGTATTTTTGTGGTTTTAAAAATCTTTTTTAAAATAGCTTCAAAGAGATTTTCTACTAAACTCATAATATCGTTATAATCCGCATAAGCAACATATGCTTCTATTTCTGTAAATTCAGGATTATGGATTTTATCGATTCCTTCATTTCTAAATACTTTTCCTATTTCATAAATTTTTAAAAATCCTCCTACTATCAATTTTTTTAAAGGTATCTCTAATGATATCCTTAAAAACATATCTTGATGTAGAGCATTTAAATGGGTTTTAAATGGATGAGCTTCAGCTCCTCCATAAACATTTTGTAAGATAGGTGTTTCTACTTCTAAAAAGCCATTATTATCTAAATATTCCCTTATAGCTTTTATTATTTTAGATCTTAAAATAAAATTATCTACAACCTCTTTTTTAGATATTAAATCTAACCATCTTTTTTTATATCTTGTGCCTTTATCTGCAAGACCGCTATATTTATCAGGAAGAGGTAATAAACTTTTACAAAGAATATTTACTTTTTTTGCGAATATCGTTAATTCACCTTTTTGTGTTCTAAATATATTTCCTTCTATTCCTATTATATCTCCTAAATCTATTTTTTTTTCTATGAATTTTAAAGCATTTCCTTCTTGCAATCCCTCAACTTGTGTGGATTCTTTATTGAACATTATCTGTATCCTTCCCTCTTCATCTTGAATTTGAGAAAAAGCATTTTTTCCCATAGCTCTAAAGAGTACTAACCTACCAGCTATTTTTATATTTTCGGTTTTTCCCTCTTTTGCATCTTCACTATTTCCAACCTCTTTTTTTCCATATTTTTCTTTTAATTCATTAAAAGTATAGTTGGGAGAAAATTTATGGGGATAAGGATCAATATTTAATGATCTTATCTCTTTTAATTTTTTTGATCTATTTATAAATTCTTCGCTTTTTTGATAAGAAGTTTTTTTTATATCCATAGTAACTTTATTTTATGCATAGAGATAAATTTTATAAACTAAAATTTTTCAAAAAAATATTGTAAAAAATCAAAAAAAAGTTTACTATTTTTTTTTTAAAAGGGAGGTTTTATGACAACAACTGAAAAGATGAATCAAATAAATTTTTTATTAGACAATCAAGTAGTTTTTATAGAAAAACTTTTAAAGGACCATGCTAGTAGTATAGAAATGGTTTCTTCTAAGATAATAAATTTATCAAATTTTATTAAGACGACAGAGGAGGAGATTAAAAAAGTAAAAAGCAACTTGTTTGAAGAGAATGCAAACAAAGAAAAATGCATTACAAAAATAACGGAGAAAGAAAGTATTATTCAAGAAAATGAAGTAAAAAAAAAGCAATGTGAAAATAGTATATTGAGTGCAGAAAACGCTATTGAGATAGCAAATAAAGCTTTATGTGAAAGGAAAAAGCTTTTATTAGAAAATAAAAAAGAATTTGAAAAAGGGAAGATGTTGATAGAGACAAAAAAAGGGAAGATAGAACAAAATACTGAAGAAATTAAAAGATATAATTTAGAATGGGGAAAAAATGCAAAAGAGCATGAAACATTATTAAAAACACAGAAAATGGTAGAAGAATTAAGAAATCAAATTAAGCAATTAAATTCTGATAATCAAAACTATGGAGAGATTGTTAGAATCGATAAAGCATGTTTAGAGATTAGTAGTCAAGCTATTTTAGATTCAGAAAAAAATAAAAATGAAATAACGAGGAAAATGGTAGAATTAGAAGAGGTAGTTGAGGAGCATAAAAAAAAGATAAAAATTACAGAAAATCGAATTGCAAATTATTCAGAAGAAATAAAAAAGAGTGAAAAAGCTGTAAAAGAATATGAAAATACAATAAAAGAACAAAATAATGTTATTAAAACAACAAAAGTAGCAATGCAAGCTATTAAAAATACCATACTTGCAAATAAAAGAGATTTTGATAAGAATAAATTAAAATTAGATTCCACTAATAAATATATTGAGGAATATCAGAAAGAAATGGGTGATTTAGAAGAAAGAATAAAAAATAGTACAAATGAGCAGCAAAAGTTAGAAGAGAAGATAAGGATAACAAAAAAATCTGTTAACATTTTTCAGCAGAAATTAAATGCTATTAAAGAATTGAGGAAATCTTTGTAAAGTATTTTTTGTTTTTTATGAAAAATTTTTATAAGATTGGATTTACATCGATGAACATATGTAGGGATTTAGGTAAGACAAAAGTATTTTTTAAAGAAAAGATTGCTTCAGAAATAGGTAAAATATTTTTCCCAATTATAATAAAATAAAATATATATTTATCTTTTAATTTATTTTTATAAGAGGGAACAGAGGGATATATTTTAATATTTGAAGGTAGTTTTTTTATTAATTCTTTTCTAAAAATTTCGGAAGTTTTTTTAGCAAAAATTTCTTCTTTTGAAGAAAAAATTATTTTTACCATTTTTGTAAAAGGTGGGTAAGAGAATAATTTTCTATTTTGAATTTCATATTTATAGAAATTTAAATAATCTTGCTTTGAAGCTAATTTAATAATTTCATTATCAGGCATAAATGTTTGTATTATTACTTCTCCTTCAAAATCTTCTCTGCCAGCTCTTCCGGCTACTTGTGTTATTAATTGAAAGACTATTTCTGAAGATCTGAAATTAGGAATATTTAAAGCTCCATCTGTATTTAATATTCCAACAAGGGTTACAGAAGGAAAATGCAATCCTTTCACTATCATTTGAGTTCCAATCAAAACATCTGCTTTAGCAGTGTTAAATTCTTTAAATAATACTTCATGACTATTTTTTTTTGATGTTGTGTCTTTATCTATTCTTATCGTTCTAATAGAGGGAAATATATTTTTTAAACTTATTTCTACATGTTCTGTTCCAAATCCTTTATATTTGTAATGTTCCTTTTTACAAATATCACAGAATTTTTTAGGTTTTGTCTTATAACCGCAACAATGACAGGATAAATAATTCTCTTTTTTGTGAAAGATAAGAGATATATCACAATGGGGACATTTTAAAGAATTGGAACATTTAGGACAAAAAATAAATGTATGGTATCCTCTACGATTTAAAAAAAGTATTGTTTGCTCTCCTTTTTTAATTCTTTCTTTTATTGAATCAAGAAGTTTTTGAGAAAAATGGGTAAAACCTTTTTGTGTTTTACATTCTTTTCTCATATCTACTATCTCTACTTTAGGAAGTTTTGCTTTGTTGGGCCTTTCTGAAAGTAGTGATAAAATATAATTTTTTTTCTGAGCATTATAAAAACTTTCTAACGAGGGGGTAGCACTTCCTAATATGATAGGACAGTTAGCAAATTTTGCTCTCATTATTGCAACATTTCTACCATTATAAGAAGGGGTATCTTCAGATTGTTTATAGGAGAGATCATGTTCTTCATCAACTATTATAAGTCCTAAATTTTTTATAGGACTAAATATTGCAGAGCGAGCTCCTACAACTATTTTTATTTTTTTGTTTATAATATTATTCCATGCATCATATCTTTCTCCTTGAGATCTTTTAGAATGCATTATAGCTATTTTTTCAGAAAATCTAGATTTTAATCTTTCTATAGTTTGAGGTGTTAAAGATATTTCAGGTATCAGCATGATAACTGTTTTTCCAATATCTAAAACTTTTTGGATAGCTTGAAGGTAGATCTCTGTTTTACCACTTCCTGTTATTCCAAATAAAAGATGGATTTCAAATATTTCTTCTTCAATATTTTTTTTTATTTTTTTAAAAGCATTTTCTTGTTCTTTTGTTAAAATTTTAGGTTTAGTTGGAAAATATTTGCTATTTAAAATTAAGAGGTCTTCATTATAATTTACTTTTTTTGCTTTTAATATCTTTTTTTTAATAAGACTATTTATAGGACTTCTAGATAGATTTGTTAATTTTAATAACTCATTTAAAAAAAATCCTTTTTTTGTTTTTAAAAAAAGATTTAAGATTTCATATTGAATAGGATTTTTTGATATTAAAGAAGAGGATAGTTTTAAAGATTCTTTTTTTGATTTGTTTAAAGTTAAAAATATTTTGAATTTTGGTTTTATCTCTTTACGTATACTTGTAGGAAAGATAGATTTAAATATTTTTGATAATGAACAAATGTAATATTTCGACATCCAAAGAGAGAGAGAAAACAGATCTTTTGAAATCTTTTTTTGAGAGATAATTTTATTTATCTCTTTTACATTTTTTATATCTGTTTCATATTTTATTTTTAATACAGTAGCTTTTCTTTTAGAGTTTTTTATTGGCACTTCAACCCTCATTCCAGGTACTATTTTATCTATTAATGTTTTGGGTATTAAATAATCTAAAGGTTTTTTTATATTATCATCTAAAATTACAGTTACATATTTTTTCATAATTGTTTAATTTTTTTGCAAATAGCATGCCAAAGAGATTTTTTTAAAAGAGGCTCTTTTAGATAGATAGAGATATCAGGAAGCATAAAAAAAGGGGTTCTAGCTAAGAAATATTCTTTTTTTGCAGGTATTTCTCGGAAGTGTTTTATTAAATTAGGTAGTTGCCATAGAGAATAATCGGAAGCTATTATTAATTTTAAATTATGCTCTTTTAAAAAAGATGTCCATTTGTTTTCTTTTTCTAATTCATTTGATGATATTAATTTTGTTGGAAAGAAATATAGTTGTAAAGCCATAGCTAAATTTTTTAAAAAAAGTTTGCCTTGAGGAGATTCTTTGAAATAGAGAATAGAGATCTCTTTACCTATTTTTTTTATTTTCCAATTTTGTGAAATTTCCTGAGCTTCCTGATCAGGTAGAGGCTCTTCTACTACCTCTATTTCCGAAGAAAGGATTTTTTTTATGTTAGAAGTAGGAAGATCTAATTTATTGGGTTTTTCTAAATAGATAAATTTTTCAGGATCTTTTAAGGTCACCTTTTGTATAGGTTTAGAGATATTTGGTGAGAAAGGTTTATTTTTTAAATAAGTTTTTTTTTCAGATATCTCTGGCAAATATGAAAAAGGTAATTTTTTTGTTATTTGAGATCTGTTTTTTTTATTTGTAAGGGTAATTTGTTTTCCCATCTTTCTTTTTTTTAGTTTTATATCTTTTTCAAAAAATAGATAGTCTTCATCAGAAAGAAATATATTTTCTATTTCTAAACTTTTTATATGTGTTATAATATCCTGGATTAAAGAACAGTATTCTTTTTTCATATCTTTTATTCTAAATATAGATGTTTTTCATGAAAAGTATATATTTTTTCATAATTGGTCTGATATTTTTTTCCTTATCAATAAAGAATTTGCTTAGGATTATAATGTCTTTTTCTTTATTTTATCCAACTTACTATTATGAAAATAAATCCATTCCATTTTTAATATTTTTTTAGGAATTGTTATTATTCCTTTTTCCATATATGCAATAAAAATTTCTGCAAGTACATAAAGACTAGTGGAATCAGAATGAAAATATGTGGTTTCTATCATTTCTTCTGCTTTTTTAAATTCTCCTTTAGTTATGTGAGTTATTATTACTTTTCCAGTTTCCCATAAAAAATCTTTTGCATCTTTTTTAATTTTTTTAATTATTTCATCTGCTTTATCATATTTTTCTTTTTTTACATATTCAACAGCAATCTTGAAAACTGTGATATTTGCTGTATAAATATCTATTTTTGCATTAATAATATATTGTTCTGTTATTTCCAAAGCTTTTTCTAATTCTCCTTTTTCTGCATATACTATTGCAATATTAGAAAATGCTCTAGCTTTATAAGAGTCGCCAGAAGATTGTGCTATCTCTAATGCTTTTTTAAAATCTCCTTTTATAGCGTATAATTCTGCAAGTTTTGGAAGGTAATATGCGCTGTCTCTTCTGCAATACTGGTCTATTATTTTAAAAGCTTTTTCGATTTCTCCTCTTGTTGCATATGCTGTTGCAATTTCTTCATTATATCTAGATTGAGCGCGAGTAATTCTGTTTGTCATCTGTTCTGCTTTCTTATAATCTCCTTTTTCTATATATGCTATTGTAATTGCTTGAAAGGCATCATCTCTGTAGCTTGAGGAGTTAGAGTAAGAAATTTTTTCTACAATTTGTATTGCTTTTTCACATTTTCCTTGCTTTGCATATGCTATTGCAATTTTCTTACATTCATCTTCATAAGTCCCTCGGAAACAATTTTGAAAATAACGACCGGAACGGCCTTGTTCATACTTTGGATCTCCTTCCTTATATGCTTCATCTGTCAGTTCTATTGCTTTTTCTGCTTTTTTAAAATTTCCATTCTTTATATATAATACAGCAATTGTTGCAAACATTTGAAATTTCATGTTAGGTGAATTTCGAAAATAAATGGCTCTTTCTACTGCTTTTATTACTTTTTCTAAATCTTCTCCTTTCTCTGCATATACATAAGCAATTTTTTCAAGTAAAGAATATTTACTTATAGAATCAGAAATATTCATAATTATCTCTTCTGCTTTTTTTATATTTCCTTGCTTTATATATATTTTTTCAGCAATATTACGCCATTTTACATCTATATAATATTCATTACTACTCGTTTCCTTAGAGTAATCCCACTTTAATTGTAGATATATTTTTATGAGTTTTTCAAATAATTGAAAACGATAATTTTCATCAGAAATTTTTTCTGCTATCTCTACTGCTGTTGAAAAGTTCTTTTGATTTAAATAAGCTATAGCTATTTTTTCAAGGCTTAAGAATTGGTATTTTCCTTCGGGCATCTTTTCTAAGATTTCTTTTACTTTCTCATGATTGTTTTCTTTGAAATAAGCTGCAACTATTTTTTTCAATATCCAAGCTTTACTTTTCTCATCAGAAATATTTTCTGCTATTTCTTTTGCTTTTTTAAAATCTCTTTGTTTTAAATAAGCTATTGCTAGTTTTTCATATACCCAAAATTTATACTCTGCAATTTTAGATAATTCTTCTGCTAATATTGTTGCTTCTTTAAAATCTCCATATTTTAAAAGTATTTTAAACTTTTGTAATTTATTAAATATTTTGATCTTAAATTCACATTTTTTAAGTTGTTTTCCTAAAATATCGTTTAGATCTTTTTTTATTTCTTCTTTCTCAAGTAAGATCTTTTTTACTTTTTCTAATCTTTTTTTATTCTCTTCTAAAAAAATTTCATTTGTCTTTATTTTTTCTTCTAAATTGTTTTTTTGTTCTACATCTTTTTTAAATTCTATCTCTTTTTCTTTTAATAATTT
>LJUH01000049.1 GCA_001303765.1 Chlamydiae bacterium SM23_39 | reverse complement strand
GAAATCCCTATCTCATTTGCTTTTTCTTTTAAAAGCTCTATTAATCTAATCTTTATATCTTTTACTAAAACCTTTCTTCGATATTTTGGACACCATATTAAGTGGTACCCAATATTAAAAACACTTGTTTTTGTTTTATTGTATTTATTCATAAAAAAAATATATGCATTAAAAACATATAATTCAAGATTTTTTTTTAAAAATTCATCCAACGAGTAAAATCGTTGGCTTTCTTTTTTGCTTTTTCGTAAAATAGAACTAGTAAAAAAAAATGGTTTTATGAGATTCTTTAATGAAAAAGAGGAGAATACTGTTTGAGTATCGATCCCTGTAATTTTCATACAAAAAAAGATAATTCAATACAACATTTAACAAATAGAGTTGATGAATTAAATGAGAAGGTCGAAAAGATTCAACAAACAATTTCTGAAGGACAATTTTCTCAAGAAAGAAAAAAAAGATTTTCTGAAAATAAAATTGTTATGAAAATAAAAGAAAATGTTTTTCAAATATTAGAGATAAAAATTTTGATGATAGTATTAAAGAAAAAGAGAATATCACACGAAATTGGGAAGAGATTGAAGGAAAATTTTTAGAAGTATTTACCAAAGAAAAAATAGATGAAGATGAGATAGAGAAAAAATCAGAAGAATCTACTTTTCTTTTTTAGAGGAAAAATGTTTTTCAAATATTAGAGATAAAAATTTTGATGATAGTATTAAAGAAAAAGAGAATATCACACGAAATTGGGAAGAGATTGAAGGAGAATTTTTAGAAGCATTTACCAAAGAAAAAATAGATGAGGATGAGATGGAGAAAAAATCAGAAGAATCTACTTTAGAAGAAGATAATATTACACAACATCGGCAAATAGTTAAAAAAAAAGTTAAAATTGAAGAATTTAGTGATGAAGATTTTGAAATGCAAAAACTTTTAGACGATAATCTTGAAAAGATGTGGAATGAAATACAATATTATGCAGGATTGCAAAATTTGATTAAGCCTGCTAATGAGATTAGAAAATGGTTAAATGATCCAAATAATCAGAGTATGGTTAATAAGATTACAGTACTTGAACTATCTGATTTGGATTTACAAATAGTGCCTCCTGAAATAGGTGAATTTACTTCATTACTATATTTAGATCTTGCTAAAAATCCTTTCACTTGTTTACCTCCTGAAATAGGCAAGCTTATTGCATTAAGGGAATTACACTGTAATAATACTTACATTAGTTCTTTACCTGAGGAGATGGAAAATCTTAAGAACTTAAAAGAATTAAGCCTTGGTAGTACTTTAATGACTGAACTACCGATAAAAATAATAAAAAAACTTACATCGCTTAAACATGTGTTTATTGAGAAGAATAATTTTAAATTTTTACCAGAAAAAATAGAACATCTTATCTTAAAAAAAGGAAAAGAGTATTATTTTGCGAAGAGGTTCTCAATTACTAGACGGAGAATATGAATTTTTATGTTGTTATATTCAAGGAACGTGAGTTTGGGAATCTATGATTTCAAAATTATCCCTTAATAAAGTTTTTAAATCCTTTTTATATTTTTCTATATTTTCAAAAAATTCTAAGATAGATTTTTTGAAAATATCAAAAGATTCCAATTATTTTATTGCTATATTTTGATAGTTATATCTACATCTATATAAAAAAATTACTCGAATAAATTTTCCATGGAATATAGATCAGGATATTTTCTTTTTTTATATAAAAATTTTATTGTTAAAAGAACTCCATTAGCAAAAGCTTTTCTAGATTTTGCTTTATGGAATATGGAAAATTCTTCTTCAAGATTAGAAAATAAGACCTCATGCTCTCCTACTATTTCTCCCTCTCTAAGTGAGGTAATAGGTAAATCATTTTTTTTTATTTTTAAAATTTCATTTTTTAAAGAGATAGCAGTACCGCTGGGAGAGTCTTTTTTTTCTTTGTGATGTTTTTCTTTTATCTCAATAGAAAAATTTTTTTTTATTAGTTTTGTAGCTTTTTTTATTAGATTTTTGCAGATGGCTATTCCTATACTGTAATTAGAACTATAAAAAATAGGTATTTCTGTAGCGCTTTTTTTTATTTGAGTTATTTGAGATTTGGTATATCCCGTGGTTCCTATAATAAGAGGTGTTTTATATTTTTTTGCTGTTGTTAATAATTTTTTGAGAGAAGAAGGGGATGAAAAATCTATTAAAATATCTGATTTTTTTGATAAAGAGAAAAGATCTTTTTCTATATTTTTTTTTCCTACACCTCCTATAAGATTTAAATAGATATCTTTTTTTATTGTTTGTTGTAAGATATTACCCATTTTTCCAGAGATACCTATAATTCCTAAGTTTATTTTTTTTTTCATAACTTTTCTATAGAAAATAATAGTGGTTCTCTTTTATGGTGTAAATATAAAAAATTTTAGGATTGGTAGCTCAGTTGGATAGAGCACCCGCCTTCTAAGCGGACGGTCACAGGTTCGAGTCCTGTCCAATCCAATATTTAAAGGTATTTTTTATAAAAAATTTTTATGAATATAAATGATTTTTCTATCTCTGAAAAAAAATTTTTAAATGTTAAACAAGTTATAAAAACATTTAAAAAAAAAATATTTTTAAAAAAAAATGTTTTTGAAAGAGAGATTTTAGTTAATGAAACCCTTTTTAAATTTATTGATAAGGAAAAAACTCCTTGTTTTTTGCTTCCTCAAGTTTTGGATTATATAGAAAAAATAAATACAGAAAAGATTCTTCCTAAATATGAATTTTCTTCTTTTGAACTTTGGTTAAATGATTATAGTAAATTGTCTTTTGAAGAAAATTATTTTATAAGAGCAAAAATTGCAGGTAAATATATTCCAAGAGATGAATATCAGAAAATTTTTCCAATAGGTTTAAATAAGGTATATGAAGGATCACATATAGTCACATCTCATGAATCTCCAGATTTAGATTCTATGATAGGATCATTTTGGGGATGGGTTGATGCTTTTGCTGCTAGAGTGGGGAATAATTTACATGTATGGAATGTTCCACAAGGTCCTGTTCAATCTCAAGAAATAGAGATCTATTTTAAAGATGTTTTTGGGCCAGCTATTTTTAAAAGGATTATGAAGACTAATTCTAGTTTAACATTAACAGGAAAAGATCTATTACATTTTAAAAATTTAGTATTGAAAAAAGAAGAGGATTCTATTGCTGATATCGATCATAAAAGACATAACATAGCAGTGGTTGTAATAAATAGTGAGGGTTATTATTTGGGAGATTGGAGGAGTTTTGATTATGAAGATGTGAAGAGTGTTACCTCTTTATTAGATTTTTGTTTGCAATGGTTTAAAAATAAGATTAAGTTTGATCTGCTCTCTTTATTTTCTAAAAAGGATTTTTATGAAAAAGAATTCGAAAGTTTTATAATAAAAATTTTTAATTTAAAATTAAAAAATTCTGATCCTTTTAATCGATTTGATGAAGATAAAAAAAAGATATTAGATGATTTTTTGAAAAATGTATTGAATATGAAAAAAGGAATAGAAGTATCTTTTTTTGAATTTTCTAAAGATTTATCTAAATTATCCTTAAAAGAGTTTGAAAGATTATATACATTTTTTAAAGAAAAGAAGTCTCTTGTATTTGAAAATGGTAAAGTTAAGGAAGATAGATCCAAAATTTTTAAATTTTTTGAAAAAATTATGGTTCAGATCGAAGAGGTTTTAAATGAAATTAATCAATATTTAGGGAGATTAGATGTAGCTTTAAAAGTTAAGTATGATGTTTTTGGGTATATGCCAAGCTATGTGACCATTAATGATGAAGTTGAAGAGATTAAAAATAAAATGGGACCAAATCAGTTTTTGTCTGTTGTTATGTTTGATGAGGGTAAAAACATACCTATTGGAGTTATAAGAGCTATTGATTTAAAAAAGAGGACTTTAGGGACTGTTTCTTTTAGAGATTTTAGTAGTAAGGAAGATATAAATATGTCTTCCTATTTAGATGTGATAAGTGTTATAGATCATCATAAAACTTCTTTAAATACCTTATCCCCCCCTTGCATGATTGTATCAGATGTTCAATCTACTAATACTATCATGGCTCAAATGAGTTTTGAGATAAATGATAGATACAGCGTTTATAATATGAAAAAAAGCGAGATCGATAAACAGATAGAAATGGTTATAGGAAAAAAAGAAAAAAGGTCTAATGAAATTTTAAAAAGACTCTTTCAAAAAAAAAATATATTGGAAAAAAAAGAAAAATATTTTATCCATCCATATAGGGAATTTTTAGAATATTTACATTTTCTTTTTGCTATATTAGATGATACAGACCTTTTAATGAAAGTATCTAAAAGAGATATTGAGTATTTTGTCTCTCTTTTGAATAGGATGAAATCGATAATAGTAAAAAAAGAGGTAGAAATAATAGATATTTCAGATCTTGAAAAAGATGAAAATTTTTTAGAAAAAGCAGCTAATCGTATTTTAAAAAATAAAGAGATGTATCTTATATATAAAAAAATTTATTTACATAAGGAAAAAGATATAGAAAAAAATATAAAAAAATGTGTTAAAGATAAAAGTTTTTCTATTTTTTCAGATGTGAAAATTCAGAATAGATGTGCTAGAGTAGGACAGACAAAAATTTTTTTTAAAAATGTTAAATATTTTGAAAAAAATAAAAATATTTTAAAAAAGAGATGGTTGGAAGAGACAAAAAAAGTTTTTTTAGAAAGAAATGATTTGGATCTTCATATACATATGATAAGTACTATCAGAGGAGCTAAAGAGGTTTTTGAAGCTAGTTTTAAAAAGTATCTTCATAAAGATGAGATATGGATATGGATACCATATAATGAGATTGCAAGAATCCATCTAAAAAAATTTTTAAAATCTTTTTGGGAAGTTCTTTCTAAAGCAGATGAAAATTTTTATGTTGAAATTTATGGAATGGATTATAAGATTTTAGAAAATATCTTTAATAGTTGTCTTTACCCTATAAAAAAAATAGTTAAGAATAAAGATATGCCTCATGCTGTTATCTATTTCCAAGCAGGAAAAATCAATTCTAGAAAAACTATGATCTCTCCTTATCTTCCTAAATTAATCGATTAAAAAAGGAGCAAATCTTATTAAAAGATTTGCCCAAAATAATATATTGAAATTATTTGCTTCCTTCTTCAATAATTTCTAAATTTACTCTAATACCATTTCTGCTTGCAACAGACATAAGCAATGTTCTAATAGCATTTATTGTTTTGCCTTTTTTTCCGATAATTTTACCAATATCAGATTTTTCTACTGCAAGTTCTATGATTAATGTGTGCGTACCTCCAATTTCTTTGATACGCACTTTTTCAGGGTGATCAACAAGATTTTTTACGATATATTCAACAAACTCTTTCATAGTCGTTTTTCCTTTTTTATATTTACAATAAGAGTATAGAAAAATCAGTATAATTATTCTAGATTTTTTTTAATTTGAAGCCCTAACTTATCCATGTTTTTTTTAAAATCCTGAGGGATAGGGGCTTTTATACTTAAAAATTTGTTAGTTATAGGGTGTGAAAAAGATAATTTATAGGCATGAAGCATCTGTCTTTCTATGTTTAACAGTTTATTTTTTTTGTTTAGTCCATAAACATCATCTCCTAATATTGGTGCATTTAAATATTTTAAATGAACTCTGATTTGATGGGTTCTTCCTGTTGAAGGAATAGCTTTTACTAAACTAAAATTATTTTTTTCAAAAATAGTTTTAAATTCAGTTATTGCTAATTTACCTTTTTCTTTTACTATCATCTCTTTTCTTTTATGGGGATTTCTTTTTATAGGAGCTGTTATTTTTTGATCTTCTATTTTACCTATGCAGATACAAATATACTCTTTTTCTATCTTTCTTTTTAAAAAAAGAAGAGAGAGTTTTCCATGTGCTTCTGTAGTTTTAGCAGCTATTAAGACACCAGAAGTGTTTTTATCTAATCGATGGACTATTCCTGGCCTTATTGAATCATCAATGTTTTTTATATCATTTGTATGATAAAGAAGAGCATTTACTAAAGTATTATCATAATTTCCACAAGCTGGATGTACAACCATATTGGCAGGTTTGTTTATGCATATTATATGTTCATCTTCAAATAAAATATTTAAAGGTATTTTTTGGGGAGTTAAAGATATTTGAGGGAGAGAAAGGAAAGATATTTTTATTTGATCTTTATATTTAACAAAGCTGTTTTTTTTTATTTTTTTACCATTTATGAGGATAGCTCCTTCTTTTATTAGATATTGAAAATAGCTTCTTGATCTATCTTTAAATTTATTTTTTAGAAAAGAATCTATTCTAATTTTTTTTTCATCTTTTTCTATTGAAAAAGATAAAAAATTTTCTTTATCAAACATGAAAAGATTATAACAAAAAAAAGATTATTGATCTTCTTCTTTAAACGCGTCTTTAATACTTTTATTCATCTTAGCAAATTCTTTTCTCATCTGATCAGCAACAAATTGAGTCATCCTTTGAATAAATAGATTGGCTTCATGTTCAGAAAACTTATATTTGTCTATAAGATATTGTTTGAAATTATGTATTTTAGAAGTAGGAGCTTCAGGGAAGGATTCAGGAGGAGGTGGTGGTGTCTTTTGTTCTATTGGTTGTTTTGGAATATTTTCAGGAGGTTCTATAGGACGATCTATCATTTATTTAATCCTTTTTTATTTTGATAGCATAAAAAAAAGAGAAAATCAATATTTTTTAAAATTCAGCATGAGAGGGATATCTAGGGAAAGGAATCACATCTCTTATATTATCTATTCCTGTGACGAATTGTACTAATCTTTCAAATCCTAATCCAAATCCACTATGTACTACTGATCCATATCTTCTTAAGTCTAAATACCATTTATAATCTTTCTCTTCTAAGTTTTTTTTCTTTATTTTTTCTTGTAAAATGTGAAATCTCTCCTCTCTTTGAGAGCCACCTATTATCTCTCCTATTTTAGGAAATAATATATCCATAGCTGCAACTGTTTTTTTATCATCATTTAATCGCATATAAAAAGCTTTTATCTCTTCAGGATAATCTTTTACCACTACTGGCTTGTAAAAATGTTCTTCAGATAGGTATCTTTCATGTTCAGATTGAAGATCTATTCCCCATTTTATTGGGAATTCAAATTTTTTATCTGCTTTTTTTAATATATCTATTGCCTCAGTATAAGTTATTTTTTCAAAGGTTATATCAACTATTTGATTTAATTTTTCTAATAATCCTTTTTTTATAAATTTTTCAAAAAAATGGATCTCTTCTTCATTATTTTCTAAAATATATTTTATAATATATTTTAAATAGCTTTCAGCTATTTCTATATTTTCATTTATATCTACAAAAGCCATCTCTGGTTCTATCATCCAAAATTCAGATAGATGACGAGAGGTATTAGAATTTTCAGCTCTAAAAGTAGGACCAAAGGTGTAAACTTTAGATAAAGAAGAAGCAAAAGCTTCAGCATTTAACTGTCCAGATACTGTTAAAAAGGTAGGTTTTTTAAAAAAATCTGTTGAGAAATCTAAAGATCCATCTTTTAACTTTTTAGAATCTTTATCACCTAAGGTTGTTACTCTAAATAACTCTCCGCTTCCTTCACAGTCAGAGGATGTTATTATAGGGGTTTGAATATATAAAAAATCTCTTTCTTGAAAAAATTTGTGAGTAGCAAAAGCTAAACTATTTCTTATCCTCATTATTGCGCCTTGAGTATTTGTTCTAGGACGAAGATGTAATATAGTTCTTAGAAACTCAAAAGAATGCTTTTTTTTTTGAAGGGGATAATCTTTATCACACTCTCCTAAAATATTTATTTTTTCAGCTTTAATTTCATATTTTTGGATACCAGGACTTTCCGTAACTTCTCCAGTGACGGATAAAGATGTTCCTATTTTTATTTTTTCAAAATCTAATTTTAAAGAATGGGATGCTATTATTTGCATGTTAGATAGAAAAGAGCCATCATTTATTTCTATGAAAGAAAAAGTTTTTTGTGTTCTTACTGTTTTAACCCATCCGCATATTGTAACTGTTTTATTTAAAAAATTTTTTTTAAAAATATCTTTTATTAGTGTTCTCATTTTTCTCCACCAAAATGTTTTAATAATTTAATTTCATCTTTCCAATATTTATCACCAAGAGGTGTTTCTAAATATTTGGGAATATATTTTGTTTTAGGATTAGTCATTAAAAATTTAAAGCATTCTAATCCTATCTTTCCCATTCCTAAAGAAGCATGTCTATCTCTTCTAGATCCTAATTCAAATACAGAATCATTTACATGAAAAGCATAAAGATAATTTAATCCTATTATTTCATCAAATTCTTTTAATGTGTTTTTAAATTCTTTTTTTGTTCTTATGTCATAGCCAGCAGCAAATATATGACAAGTATCTATACATACACCTATAGGTATATTTTTTTTTACTTTTTTTATTATATAAGCAAGATGCTCAAATTTGTATCCTACATTACTACCCTGACCTGCTGTTGTCTCTAATAGTAATATAGGTTTTTTTTTGATAAGAGGTTTTAAAGATAAAAGACTCTTGCATATAGTATCTAGACACTCTTTTTCTGTACTATTTAAAGCTGAACCGGGATGGAAAGTGAGATAATCTATTTGTAAAAGTTGACATCTTATCAATTCTTCAGAAAAAGCTTTTATACTCTTTTTTAAAACCATTTTTTTAGGGGAACCTAGATTTATTAAGTAACTGTCATGACTCATTATGTGAGTTATCTTTGTTTCTTTTTTAGCTTTTTCCCAAAGAGCTATCTCTTCTTTTGTTATTTTATTTCCAGCCCACCTTCTTTGATTGGTAGTGAATAATTGTATAACTGTAGCTTTAAAAAACTGTCCTGTGTATAAAGCATTATGGACTCCACCTGTTGCAGACATATGAGCTCCTACTAGAAGAGGCTTTTTCATAAATAATCCTTTTTAAGGATTTTAAAATAAATCTATGATTATTACAAATTGTTTAAAAAATTTTAATGGATAATAAGATTTTTTTATCTAATATTTTTTTAAAATTTTAAAATAAATTTATGATCTTTACGAAAAAACAAAAAAGAAAGCCAACGATTTTAATCGTTGGATGAATTTTTAAAAAAAAAAATCTTGAATTATATGTTTTTAATACATATATTTTTTTTATGAATAAATACAA
>LJUH01000048.1 GCA_001303765.1 Chlamydiae bacterium SM23_39 | reverse complement strand
TTAAAAAGAAAAAAATCAGCGATACTTGTTACAGGTCTTGCTATATTTTCCATGCTTTTCGGAGCAGGAAATGTAGTATATCCTTTAATAGCAGGTCAATATGCCGGAGATAAATATATCTTTGCTATTTGTAGCTTTTTGATATCTAGTATTCTATTTGCATTCATCGGTGTTCTAGCTATGGTACTTTTTGAAGGAGATTATACTAAATTTTTTAATAGGATGGGTAAAAAAACCGGTGCTATCATGACAATTTTCATAATGTGCTTAATAGGACCTTTAGGTGCAATCCCCCGTATTGTTACAGTATCTTATGGAAGTATACACCACCTTTTCCCAAATATGTCTCTTACCCTTTTTAGTTTATTTTCTTGCGTTGCAATATTCTTTTTAACATTAAAGAAGAATAGGATGATAGATATTATAGGATATGTTTTAACTCCTATGCTTTTAGGCTCTTTAGTACTAATAATAATATCTGCATTTTTTAATATGCCTCCTATTCCAATTACCACCCATAATACAACTGATGTCTTGGTAAAAGGATTTACTTATGGGAACCAAACAATGGATCTTTTAGGTGCTATTTGTTTTTCAACAATGATATTTAATTTTTTACAAACGCAAAAAACAGATTGTGAAAAGACAAATAATAAAAGAGTATTTTTTGCTACTTTAAAAGCTGGTTGTATTGGATTGTTTTTATTATCTTTAATTTATATAGGGTTTGTAAAAGTATCAGCCCATTTTGGAAATCATATTAATGTTGCTCAAAGTTCAGAAGTCCTTACAAATTTAGCAAGCTACGTTTTAGGATCTAAAGCTACTATATTATCTTCTTTTGCTATCTCTTTAGCTTGTATAACAACAGCTATAGCTCTTTCAGCTGTATTTACTGATTTTTTATATGAGAAAATATTTTTAAAAAAAATACATTATAAAATATGTCTTGCTGGAAGTATGGTAACAACATTTTTACTTTCAACATTAAATTTTAACCAGATAATGAATATTCTAAATCCGATATTACAAGTCTTTTATCCGGTATTAATAGTTTTAAGCTTAATCAATATCTTACACAAATTTTTTGGATTTAAAATGGTAAAAACTCCAGTATATATAACATTAATACTATCTTTACTTTGGCAATTACATGTAAAACAAATATTATTTTTCTAAATATTTATTTTTAAAAATTTTTCAAGTTCTTTGATAA
The DNA here is from genome assembly GCA_001303765.1 of Chlamydiae bacterium SM23_39. Lineage (GTDB taxonomy): Bacteria > Chlamydiota > Chlamydiia > Chlamydiales > SM23-39 > SM23-39. Next base: position 7,380 of record LJUH01000048.1, on the reverse strand, counting down.
AACACCTTTTTTCAAATTCAATACTAATTGTTTCAGTTATAGAAATATAATCAAAAGTTATATTTTATCATTTCTTGCAAAATTTTTAATTTACTCTTCCGAAAATCTTTTTTATGATTACTCATTTTATTTAATAGGATCAGATTTTGGAAAGCTCAGAAGGTTTTTACATTTTCTTTTAATTCATTCATTAATAAAATAAGTTTATCTATTATAAAAAATTGTTGGAATTTATTTATGTCATTTAAAAAAAATGTATTTCAAAAAATATCAAGAATTATCTTTTTAACATTTCTCTTTTTTTTTTCAAATATTTACAGCAAAACTATTTGCTTAAATATGATCGTTAAAAATGAAAGTCATTGTATTAAAAGAGCTTTAAAATCTGTAAAACCATTAATAGATACATGGGTAATTGTAGATACCGGATCTACCGATGGAACACAACAAGTTATAAAAGAATTTTTAAAAGATACACCCGGAAAATTATATGAAAGATCTTGGAAAAATTTTGAACACAATCGTATGGAAGCATTGCTTCTTGCCAAAAATGAAGCTGATTATATCTTATTTATAGATGCTGATGATGAACTAGTTTTTTTAAAAAACTTTAAAAAGCCTATCTTAGATAAAGATTTTTACTACATTGTCCTAAAAGATAGAGGAATAAAATATAAAAGAATACAATTGATAAATTCTAAACTCAATTGGAAGTGGAAAGGCGTTTTACATAATTACCTCACACTCACTCCAAACTCTAAAAATTTTGATACCTTAAAAAACGTTGAAATGAAAAGAAATTATGATGGAGCTAGATCAAAAAACCCTAAAAAATTTAATAAAAATGCTGAAATCTTAGAAGATGCATTAAAAAAAGAACCCAATAACAAAAGATATCGATTTTATTTAGCTGAAAGCTATAGAGATGCTAAAAAATACAGATTAGCAATAGAAAATTATGAAAAAAGAATAGATATGGGAGGATGGGAAGAAGAAATTTTTTGGTCAATGCTTCAAATAGCAAAACTAAAACAAAGACTTAATTTTCCTAAAAATGAATTTTTAAAAGATTACTATAAAGCTTATTTATTTAGACCTAACAGAATAGAACCTCTGTATTACATTGCTAATTATTGTAGGAGAAATAAAAATTACTTACTGGGGTATCTCATATCTAAACAAGAAATTGAAATAAGATCTTGTGAAGATATTTTATTTGTAGAAGATTGGATTTATAAATATGGTCTTTTATTAGAATTTTCTATTTGTTCATATTGGATTGAAAACTATAAAAAATCTAAAAATGCTTCTTTAAAAATTCTTAAAACTAAAAACTTACCAAAACATATTGAAAAATGTGCAGAGAAAAATCTAAAATTTGCTTATTCAAAACTAGAAAAATTAAAAAATAAAAAAAAATATATAAATATACCTATAAAATTACGAAAAACTCCTTGGCTTACTGAAAAAGCAATAGAATTTTTAGAAGATTTTTTTAAAAAAAATGAAAACGCAAAAGTCTTAGAATTTGGAAGTGGTTCAAGTACTTTATGGATAGCTAAAAGAACAAATAATTTAACATCTATAGAGCATAATGAAAAATGGTTTAGTTTCATAGCAAGCAAATTAGATAAAACTAAAGGAAGTATAAATTATATATTCTATCCAACTCCTTATTATAAAATATGTGAATCTTTTAAAGATAATTATTTTGATTTAATAATAGTGGATGGCAGAAATAGAAAAGGATGCATTGCACATTCTTTAAGGTTGCTTAAAAAAAATGGTGTGTTAATGTTAGATAATTCTGAAAGGCCTTATTATCACAGCATATTTCAACTTATGAAAAACTGGAAAAGTGTAATCACAGAACAAAAAGGTCCTGACAAAGAAGGATATTGGTATAAAGGCTGGCAGACAAGATGGTGGTATAAACCTTAATTTCATAATTAAAAAATATAGCCCAAGCAAAAATACTTGGAGTTTAATCTTAAAGATCTCTCAATTTTTTAATTATAATATAAGCTACTTTGGTTGCAGTAGAGCCCGAGCCTGATTGATCAACTTCAAGATCCAGATTACTCGTTGGTGGTACCATTTCTAAAGTTGCTGTATTTTCTCCTGTATCAACCTTAAAAACAAAAGAGGATGTTGTCATTTGTAAAACAGAAGCAGCATCTACTCTACTACCTGGGATTTCTATCGTCCCACCTCCATTTGGAGTATATTCTGCTGTTACTGTTCCAACATTACCTGTTGTGTTATCTGATGCATATCCATGAACAACTTCATAATATCCCGTTTCGGTAATACTAAATGTTCCTGCAGAATATGTAATCACACCGCTAGGATCTAATATACCTGTCTGTTCATAAATAATTGGATTATTTTGAAGTATAGTAGTTGAATCGGCAGTACTATATTTAAAAATAAAAGGATGGGTTCCACCGTTAGCTCCTATTGAACGAACGTTTAAATTTGCTGATTGCATAACAAAACTTTGTCCTACTGAGTTTGCAACAGCATAAAATTCTACATCTTGCCCTGCTCCAATGGTTGCTATACCAGAAATTCCCGCAGATCCAACATCTCCACCTGATCCTAACTTTCTTCTAAATCGCAAATCTGTATTAGGAGAACCATTTATATATATAGTTCCGGTAAACTCAGTATTGGCACTACCACTAAAAGATACATCTAATGCAATTTCATATGTTCCTGCAGTAGTAACAGTTATTTTATCATTAGCAGCATCTGCAGTCATTCCAGAAGAATTTCCATTTGTACTAAATTGAGTAACTTTTACAGGAGATGTGCCTATAGTTTGCCCGGAAAGATTCCCAGTAACACTTATTTCAGCATACCTAGCAACTCCAGCACCTGAAGGTCCAGTAGGACCTGTTGCTCCTGTGGGACCTGTTGCTCCTGTAGGTCCCATCAATCCTGTTGCTCCTGTTGGACCTGTTGCTCCTGTTGCTCCCATAGGACCTGTCACTCCTGTTGGACCTGTTGCTCCTGTTGCTCCCATAGGTCCCGTTGCTCCTGTTGGACCTGTTGCTCCTGTTACTCCCATAGGACCTGTCGCTCCTGTTGCTCCCATAGGACCTGTCGCTCCTGTTGGACCTGTCGCTCCTGTTGCTCCCATAGGTCCTGTTGCTCCTGTTGCTCCCATAGGTCCTGTTGCTCCTGTTGGTCCTGTTGCTCCTGTTGCTCCCATAGGTCCTGTTGCTCCTGTTGGACCTGTTGCTCCTGTTGCTCCCATAGGTCCTGTTGCTCCTGTTGGACCTGTTGGTCCGGTAGCTCCCGTCGGACCTGTCGGACCTGTCGCACCACCTCCAGGACCTGTTGGTCCTGTCGGTCCTCTAAGCCCTTGCGGCCCTTGCTCTGGTGGATTATAACTATCGTATGTCGGAACTTTTGCATATAAATAATTAAAATCTAAAAAAATAAAAAGAGCAAAAAATACTATTAAAATCTTTTTCATAAAAAACCTTTTACTTATTTTAATAATTCCACCCCCAAATACTATATCGATTCAAAGCTATAATATCATTACGATCTACTGACTGAAACCATTTATTTTTATAAAAATTCTTAGAAATTAAAGCACCAAATGGAATCCTAATACTTAACTTACAATACTTATTCGTTTTAGTACATTCATCTCTTGAAATACCACCCTCAATAAAAAATTTTTTCATTAATCTCAATTTTAAACGTCCGCTAACTCCAAATTTAGAAGAATTTTTGCCATAATTTTTATTAAGATAATAAGGCCCAAGAGCACAATAAAAACCTATTGCAGATGAATTTAAAAACCAAGAACCAACTTCAAAATTACTCCAAGTCATACCCACCTCTTTTTTCTGCCAGGAAACATAATGTCCATTCTTATAATTATCGAAAATAACTTTGTCAAAAGAATGCTTTGAATCAATAGGAAAATAACCATTTATTCTAAAATCAAAATATTTAGTAAGCATTTCTGCTCCTATTCCAAATTGAAATGTTTGAAAATCACGATCATTTCTATAATCAAAAAAAGTATTTAATCCAAAAATATTACTTATATTTAAAGTAGAAAATCTAAAACCAGCACCAAGATTAAAATTAATCTCCTTATCATTAAAAACATGCAACTTAGTATTTAATATGGGTAAGAAGTTTTTCTTTCCAATTTTTTGAAAAAAAAATAATCCTTCTATCGTAGAATAACCTTTCCTAAATCCTATTCCCTCATTCTCTAGATGACTAATAATTAAATTTTTTTGACAAAATATTTTTCTTTCTACTTTTGGTATAATTAAAACAGAATCTAAGCTGTCTTTTTTAGCAATTTCATTAACTTCTTTTAATTTTTTATGTTGAATATTTGTTTCTGAAAAAATATGGTACAAAAAATTTTTATTTAAAGTTCCTTCTATTTTTTCTTGAAAAAAATATATAATGACAAATACAAAACAAAAAAATCTAAAAAACATAAATCCCAAACTGTTAAAAAAAATAATAACTCCATTTTATATAAATAAAAAAAATTATCAAAATTTTTTTTATAAAAAAATCCATGTATTTTTCATTTTTCATCTTTTCAACCTCAACTTTGGGTTTATTTAATTGAATTTATGAAAGATATAGAAATTTTTTGAATAAAAAAATCCTTTGTTATGTAAAATATTTTTTTACAATAACAAAGGAGAAAAAAAATGTTAGATATAACAACACTTTTTTGCTTAATTGACGATTTTTGTCAAAAATTTGAACCTCAATGGAATAAATGATTGATAAATGTATTAGAATTATGATAGAAATGAATTTGCCTAAGGAAAATATAAAAAAACAAAAAAAGCTATTCCTTATTTAAAATTTTGGAAAAAGTAGTATTAAAAAATAATTATGCTTATATTAAAAAAAAAGAAATATTTTGAGGAATTATGAAAAACCTAGATATTCGATGGAAGCAACGTTTTTATAATTTTAAAAAAGCTTTTTCTCAATTTGAAAGAGGTGTAACCCTTGCATTAACAAAAGATCTTTCTGAATTAGAAGGCCAAGGATTAATAAAAGCTTTTGAATTTACACATGAATTAGCATGGAAAATGTTGAAAGATTTTTTAGAAAGTCGAGGGAACAAAGATATTTATGGTTCAAAAGATGCTGTTAGAGAATCTTTTCGCTTAGGTCTTGTTGATAATGGTGAGCTTTGGATGGAAATGATTGAAAATAGAAATCAAACTGTTCATACTTATAATTTAGAAATTGCTAAAAAAATTGTAAATGCAATAGTACATAAATATTATGACCAATTTGATCTTTTGAAAAAAAAATTTACGGAATTTGAGAAATCATGAAATATGGATTATCAGATAAAGTTATTGCAAAGATAATACAAGTATTCACACAATTTTCTCAAGTTAAGGAAGTTATTCTTTATGGATCTAGAGCCAAAGGAAATTATCAGAAAGGATCAGATATTGATTTAGTTATTAAAGGAAACAATATTACTATTTCTTGTCTTGCTAAAATTAGAAATGCAATTGATGATTTACTAATTCCTTACACAGTAGATTTATGTATATTTGATACCATTGATAATCCTTCATTAATTGATCATATTAATAGAGTTGGAATTGTTCTGTATAAAAATAGTGAATAAAAAAACTTAAGTAGTCGACATTATTACATTTTCTGATATTAAAAAAATGAGAAATGCAAAATATATAAAAATTATGGAAAGATTTACTAGAGCCCCAAAAGAATTCGAGGTGTTCGAACACCTACTCTTTCATAATCGCCTAATTGTTAATTGTTTTGAGTTTTTATTTTATCAAAAATCGAATTTAAACTTGATAGTTATGAAAAAAAGGAATATAATCCAAAATAGTTAAACTATTATGGAGGAGATTCTTTTTATGGGTAATATTAAAAGAATATTGGATATGAAACTTCCAAAAGGACAATCTGCATTTTTATGGGGAGCAAGAAAAACAGGAAAAACAACTTATCTAAAAATTCATTTCTCAAATAGTATAGTATACGATTTTTTAAAAACAGATGTCTTTATTAATATGTCAAAAAATCCTGCTTTGTTAAGAGAGCAATTGCTTTCTAAATCAAAAGAACAATTAAAATATCCAGTAGTACTTGATGAAGTACAAAAAGTTCCTCAAATTCTTGATGAAGTGCATTGGATGATTGAAAATAAGGGAATAAGTTTTATTCTTTGTGGATCTAGTGTTAGAAAATTAAGAAGAGGGCATGCTAATTTATTAGGTGGAAGAGCATGGCGTTATGAAATGTTGCCTTTTGTTACTGCAGAACTTAAAGACTTCGATCTTTTACATATTTTAAATCATGGCATGATTCCATCGCATTATTTACAAAAAGAAGAATATAAAAAATCTCTTGAAGCCTATGTGCAAGATTATTTAAAAGAAGAAATATTTGAAGAAGGATTAACGCGTAATATTTCAGCCTTTTCGAGATTTTTGGAAGCTTTTGGGTATTCTCATGGAGAACTTACAAATTATTCTAATATTGCACGTGATTGTGGGGTAGATTCAAAAACTGTAAAAGAATATTATCAAATATTAATAGATACATTACTTGCTATTAGAATTGAACCTTTTAAAAAAAGACAATCACGTCAAGTTGTAACTAAAACATCAAAATATTATCTTTTTGATGTAGGAGTTGCTGGTTTTTTAGTAAAAAGATATTTGGAAAAAGAAAAAGGAGAAGAATTTAGGAAAGCTTTCGAACATTTTATACTTATGGAATTAGAAGCATATAGGATTTATAGCGGAAAAAAATTTGAAATAAATTTTTGGAGGACTAAATCAGGTGTTGAAGTTGATTTTATATTAGAAAAAGGAAAAATTGCGATAGAAATTAAAGGCACTAGTCGTGTCGATAAAAATGATTGTAAAGGATTGAATTCTTTTAAGGCAGAATATTTTCCATCAAAATCAATAATTGTTTGTAATGAGAAAGAAAAAAGAATTCATAATGGAATTGAAATAATACCATGGAAAATATTTTTAGATGAATTATGGAGAGGAGATATGTTATAAAAAGTTGATTTTTTAATTTTTTACCTCTTTTTAGAAGATCTTAATCTAAGAGCTATGCAAAAACTATGGGGAAGAAAAATATCCGATTTAGTTTTTACAGAATTTATTATTTTAAAACATGTAGCTAAAAAAAAAAGAAAAATAATTCATCAGCCAAATGGACCCGGAAGGGACCAATTCGAACCTTTTCTCAAATTCCAATACAGATCCCGAATATTTCATGAAAAATAAAAAAAAAATGAGAAAAAAACCTTATAAATTGCTATAGTGCAATATATTAACCTTTAAAAAAAGGCTTTTTTCTCATGAA
>LJUH01000012.1 GCA_001303765.1 Chlamydiae bacterium SM23_39 | reverse complement strand
CATATCAGCTGCTTTTTTTTGAGTTATGTTTTTGTTTATCAAAAGTTGCATAACATGAAGTCTATAAGCTTCTTTTTGACTCATATATAAATTCTCCAAAGTTTAAACCCTCCATACTAAAATTTTTAGTTTAAGGTATCATTACAACTTTGGAAAAAGGTGTCATTATAACTTTGGATTTACAAAAAAAAGTTTTCATTTGGCAAAAAAATAAAAAAATTATACTATTTCTAACAGTTTTGTAAAAAAAATGAAAACATTATTTGTAAATAAAGAAAAAGCTTTAAAAGAAAAGAAGTGGTTTATATTGGATGCTGAAGGAAAAATCTTGGGAAGGTTTGCATCTGAAATTGCGAAGATTTTAAGAGGCAAACATAAAACCGATTTTACTCCTAACATAGATGATGGAGATGGTGTTATTGTAATAAATGCTGAAAAAATAAAGGTTACTGGTAATAAAGAAAACAAAAAAATTTATATACATTATACTGGATATGTTGGAGGACAAATAAAAACAGAATACAAGAAGATGAAAAATAAATATCCAGAAAGAATAATAAGCAGGGCAGTGAAAGGTATGATGCCAAAAAATAGATTAACAGAAAAGCAGATGAAAAAACTTAGAGTTTTTAAAGGGGAAAAGCATAATATGGAAGCTCAAAATCCCGAAATTATTAATTTAGGATAAAAAAATTATGTATTGTGCGACAGGTAGAAGAAAGAGAGCAGTAGCTTTAGTCAGAATAAAAAAAGGAAAGGGAAATTTAGAAGTTAATGGAAGAAAATTTGAAAATTATTTTCCTATAAAATTTTTAAGAGAATCTATAATGGAGCCTATTTTTCTCTTTGATAAAGCCAATAAATATGATGTAGATATTAAAGTAAAGGGAGGTGGTGTAATAGCTCAAGCAGAAGCTATTAGACTTGGGATCTCTAGAGCTTTAATTAAAGAAGATGAAAAGTTAAGAGCACCTTTGAAAGATAAAGGGTTTTTGAGGAGAGACCCTCGTAAAAAAGAGAGAAAAAAATATGGATTAGCAGGTGCAAGAAAAAGATTTCAATTTTCTAAAAGATAAAATTCTTCCTCCTTGTTTTTATCGAAAAAACCCTTGGGAAAATTATCTCAAGGGTTTTTTTAATTATAATTTTAATATTTAACAATTAAATTAAAATATATTTTTATATTTTTAAATAAAATTTATTGAAGTAAATAACATTAATTAATATTAGTAAAAATATAGGTAGTAATGTTTATTATTAATAAATATAAAAATGGAAAAACTATTTCTGAATCTGCAATAGAAGGTAAAAGGTTGAATATTTCATCTGAGCATCTATCTATTCAAGGTGTAATATATGGAGGAAGAATTTTAGAATTAGTAGAATATTATGCTCAAATAGTAGCAGAAAGACATTCTGAAGCTATTTGTAAAAAAAAATCTGTAGATTTTGTTAGAATATTTTCTGCTGCTAAAAAGGAAGATATTTTGATTTGTTATGCAAGTATTAATAGATCATGGGTATCTTCTATGGAAATAGGGGTTAAAGTTATATCTGAGGATTTTAGATTATTGGAAAGAAAAGATATATTATCAGCTTATTTTACTTTTGATTCCTTTGATGAGAATAATAATTTAAAAAAAGTATCTTGTGTTATCTGTGAAACTAAAGAACAAAAAAAGCGTTTTATGGAAGCAAACAAAAGAAGAGAGATAAGAATAAAGAAAAAAAATTAATTATGAATTTTTATTGAAAAATTTAAAAGAGAAAATTATAAAGGATAAGATATATGGACTCCATGTAATCCAAAAAGGAGAACCTATATTATTTTCTGCTAAAATAATCATAGCATCCATTAATGTATAGAAAAATATAAAACTGAAAATTGAGATAGCAAATATTAAAAAAGATTTGTTAGATCTAGAAAATTTTATACAAAATGGAAAAATAGATAGTACAATTAAGAAATATATTAAAGGGGATGCTATTTTAAAATTTAAATTAGTTAAAAGCACAGCTTTTTCCTTATTAGAAATAAATTTTTTATTTATATATTGCAAGAAGAGTTGAGAGATAGCTTTTTTTTCTATTGGAAGAAAGGAAGAACTAACTTTTTTACTTAAATCAAAAGAATAATTTTTAAAAGATTTTATTTTTTTTAATTTTCCACTGTTATCTCTTTTAAAATGGTCTGCAAAATATCCCATATATGGTTTTTCTGTGTTTAAATACTTTATATGCCATATATCATCGGAAGATTTGATATAAAAAACATCTAAAAGTTGTTTTTTAGAATAGTCATATTTTTGATATATTATTTTGGTATTATCTTTTAAAAGGATTGTTGAAAGAGATGTTTTTTTTCTTTTTTCTTTTCTTACATAGTCATTTTTGAATTTTTCTATTTTATCATAAGAATTAGGAGATAAATATTCTAAGTTATAATATGAGATCATACTTAAAAGATATGCAATAAAAAAAAATGGAATGGAAAATTTATATTTTGAAATACCTCCCATTTGAAGGGTGAGTAATTCATTTTTTTTGTTCATTTTGTATACAACTTTTATTATTGCTAAAATGAAAGATAGAGGTAGAAAAAGGTTTAATTGAAGGATAAAATTATGATAATAATATATTAAAACATCAAAATATTTAACATTAGAAGAAAAAATACGAGTGCTATGTACAGATATATCTAATGTAAAATAAACTATATATATAGCTGTTAGAAAAAATAAAATGAAGAGAAGAGTTTCTTTTAATATATATTTTTTCCAGATCTTTAAAAAAATCATTCTATTCCTCCCGATATCTTTTTTAAATGAAATATAGAAAACATTGAGGTAAGTAAATGAGGAAGGATATAGGTTATATATGCAATTAAATACTGATATTTAAAAGCTTTTCCTATTGTAAAACTAATTAAAATAAAAAGTGTAAGCAGAGAAGCTTGAAAAATTTTTTTTTTATCTCTTTTTTTCCCTATCTCTATAGAAAAAGAGATTCCTATTAAAGTGAAAGATAAAGCGGATATAGCTAAAGAGATCCTTCTTAATATTTCTACTTTTGAAAAAATATAGTTTTTTGGTTTTATTAATTGTTTATCTATTTTATCTCTAACTAAAAGCATTTTTGTTGAAAGATAGTTAGGATTTAATGAAAAATTTTTTGGTTTCATATATTTAGACAAGTTATCAGCATTAGATTTTATTATATCTTGATTTTCTATTATTAAATCATCAAAACTATTTTCTCTTGCGAAATGGGAGATTAAAGATGCTTTTTCACAAATTAAAATATTTTTTTTTATTTTTAATTTTTTGGCAGTGAATAGAGTTAACCTATTAGTAGATTTATTTGGCATAATGAACATAAGATTTTTTATTGAATTAGTATCTAAAAATTTTGTGTCTATATATGCATTTTTAATTTTTAACATTTGATGGCTTTTCAATATAGAAATAGGATTTAAAGTAGTTTCATAAGTATAAATTTTTTTAGAATTTATTCTACAAAAAGGTGTTAGTTCAGAGGTTATGAAAAAATTGAGAAAAGAGATTAATATTGAGATAATAATTATAGGAGAAATTATTTTTTTAAATGATAAACCACAAGATCTTAATGCTGTCAATTCATTAGAATGTGAAAGCTTTTGAAATAGGATAAAAGAGGAGATAAGACAAGATATTGGAATAGCTATTGGTAAAATAGAAGGTATTTGATATATTACATATTTTATAATTTTAGAAAAAGAATAGGTAATAGCAGCAAAGCTAGCTATATCTTTTAATTTAGTTATAAAGAGAACCGAAATAAAACTAAAAGTGCTAAGAAAAAAAATTTTTAAATAGGAACGAATTAAATATTTCCAAAAAATACACATTTTTTATTAAATTTTATATAATAATAAAAAAAAATGAAAGATCATATTTTTGAAAAATTAAAAGATTTTTTAGATAAAAATTTAAAAAAAGAAAAAAAAATCCTTTTAGGATATTCTGGAGGATTCGATTCTAAAGTGCTTTTGCATTTAATGTTGAGATATAGAAACGCTTTTAAGATAGAATTTCATATTGCACATATAGACCATAGATGGAGAAAGAATAGCTCTTTAGAAGCTGAGAAATTAAAAAAAGAGGCTGAAAAATATAATATTCCTTTCCATTTAAAGGTATTAGAAAAGGTAGAATTTAAAAATAATTTAGAAGATAAATATAGAGTTCTTAGAATAAATTTTTTTAAAGAGTTATATGAAAAATATAAATTCCAAGCTCTTTTATTAGCTCATCAAAAAGATGATCTTGCGGAGACTGTTTTAAAAAGATTTTTGGAAGGAGCTTATTTCCCATCTTTAAAATCTATGGAAGAGATTTCTGTAATAGATAATATGGTTATTTGGAGGCCCTTGCTTTCTATATCTAAAAAAGATTTAAAAAAATGGCTTATAAAAAATGATTTAGATGCTATTGATGATGAGACAAATAGAGATGAAAGATATTTAAGAGCTAAGTTAAGAGAAAAGATTATACCTTATATATCCTTAAAATTTGGTAAAGAAATCACAAATAATCTATATATAGCTTCTTTGAGAGCTTCAGAATTAAATACTTATTTAGATAAAAAAACTGAAAAATATTTTGATATGAAGGTTAAAGGACCTTTTGGAATATATTTAAATCTATCTAAATTAGATGTAGAAGATATTGAAAGAAAACATCTTTTTAGAAGAATAATTAGATATTTAAAATTGGAATGTTCAAGAGATATTATCGATAGGATAGTTACAAGTAAAACTTTTAGTTTAAATATAAAAAATTGTAAAATTATTAAAGAAAAAAACAATCTTTTTTTTTTAAAAAAAGAGATTCCAAAAATAGAAAAAATGGAGATAAAAGAGGGCATTTATAGTAAAAAAAACTGGGAGATAAATATAAAAAAATCTAATAAATTAAATAAAAATATTATTTTTGGAAATTGGGAAGATAGTTGGAAAGGAGAGATATCTTGCATTTTGCCTGAAGGAAGTTATCAACTTTTATCACCTGAAAAAGGTGCTTTTATATTAAATAAAAAATTAAATAAGTGGTATTTAGAAAATAAAGTTCCTTCATTTCTTCGTTTTTCCTTTCCTGTAATTTATAAAGATGGTATCATTTTCCATGAATTCTTATCTGGAAAGAATGGATTAAAAAATTTTTTTTCTAATTATTATTACGAGGTTTTTTTGAGGCTAAGGCCTTAATAGAGAGGGAGATAAGCAGTTTTTGGAAAATAGAATGAAGAAAAATATTTAATTTTGTGGTATAAGAGAGGTAAATGGGTAAAGATAAAAGTTTTAATAAACAACAAAAAAAAGGTCGACCAGGAGGTTTTTTACTATTTTTCTTAGTAATGCTATTAATCTTCTTTTCTATTCAAACCTTTAATTCAGGAAATAAAGCAAAAGTTTCTTTTAATCACCAAGTTGAACATTTGGTTAATTTAGATTTGATAGATAAAGATCAAAGTAGAAAAATTGCTCAAAATGATAAACTTGTAACTTTTATGGGTAAATTTAATAATAGCTTATCCAATAATTCAAGAACTAGATTTAAATATTTAGAACTTTTAAATAAAAATCATTATCTTGCAACAGAGGAAACTCAATTAAAAGAAAATATAGCTTTATTAAAAAAAAGAGTTAAAAATACAGCGACTTGGTTTTTAGAAGTAACTGGAATAGATATTTCTGGGAATGGATTTTCTGTAGTCGGAACTCTTCATGATACTTTAGATAGTTCTAATTCCATTACAATAAAAAAAGTTAATAAAAATCCATTAAATTTAAGAGATTTAGAAAATAAATTTATAAAAATTAAAAAAAATCCTAATAAAGAAGATATAAAAAATATTTTTTTAGATGCTAATACTATGTTAAAATTGTTTAATTCTTCAAAATTAGGTATAGGATCTGATAAATTAAAACAAAAATTAAAAAATTTAGATGTTAGATTGAAAAATTTTGAGCAGAAAGATCAAGCTCAGCAAATTAAAGATTTAGATTTTATTTTTTCTGGTCTTAATTCTATTGTTGCGGATTTAATGAAAAAAGAGAATGATTCAACTCTTTTTTCTTTAAGATCTGTTAGAAATTATTTAAAAGAGTTAAATCAATTAAATATTGTTTCTTCTTCTCTTGCTAAAAATACTGAATCTCTTTCAAGAGCTAGAAATAAAGTTTTAAATTTTGTTTGGTTTTTTAATAATAAAGAATTATCAACAAGAGCATTAGAAAAACAGAATTTAGAAAAATTTAACCACTGGTTTTCTCAAGCTAAAAAAGAATGGGAAAATTTTAATTTTAATAAAAATCTTAATTTTAAAGTTCCGGATCAGGAAAGAAATTTAGTATTGGAAAAAACATTTAAAAGTCAAGAACCCTCTCCTAATTATTTTAGTTATCTGTTTACTATTTTACCAGTTGCTTTAGTAGTTTTAGTTTTATATTTTTTATTTTCTAGGCAGATGAAAGGAGTTGGATCTTCTGCTATGACTTTTGGGAAATCTCCTGCTAAAATGTTAACTAAAGAGTTAAATAAGATAACCTTTAAAGATGTTGCAGGAGCTGAAGAAGCAAAAGAAGAACTTTCAGAGATAGTAGATTTTTTGAAAGATCCTCATAAATTTACAATATTAGGAGCTAGGATTCCTAAAGGAGTTTTGTTGGTAGGGCCTCCAGGAACAGGAAAAACATTGGTTGCTAAAGCAGTGGCTGGAGAAGCTGATAGACCTTTTTTTTCTATCTCTGGATCTGATTTTGTGGAGATGTTTGTAGGAGTAGGTGCTAGCAGGGTAAGAGATCTTTTTGACCAAGGTAAAAAAAATGCTCCATGTATTATATTTATGGATGAAATAGATGCTGTTGGAAGGCAAAGAGGAGCTGGAATAGGAGGAGGTCATGATGAAAGGGAACAAACTTTAAATCAGTTATTAGTAGAGATGGATGGGTTTGATACTAAAGAAGGAGTTATACTTATGGCAGCAACTAATAGACCAGATATTTTAGATAAAGCTCTTTTAAGACCAGGAAGGTTTGATAGAAGAGTAGTATTGGATCTCCCAGATATAAAGGGTCGATATGAGATATTAAAAGTGCATGCTAAAAAAATAAAGATAGATCAATCTGTCGATCTTATGCATATTGCTAGAATTACTCCGGGAGCATCGGGAGCTGATTTGGAAAATATTTTAAATGAAGCGGCTTTACTTGCAGCTAGGAAGGGAAGATCTGCTGTAACATCTGTTGAGACGTTAGAAGCAACTGATAAGGTTAAATTTGGAAAAGAGAGAAGAAGTTTAGAGATGGATGAAAATGAAAAAAGATCTACAGCTTACCATGAAGCTGGCCATGCAATTGTTGCTTTTAATGTAGAACATTCTGATCCTGTAGATAAAGTAACAATTATCCCTAGAGGTTTTTCATTAGGATCTACCCATTTTATGCCAAAAAAAAATAGGTTGGGTTATTGGAAAAAAGAAGTTTTAGATCAACTTGCAATATTATTAGGAGGAAGAGCATCTGAGGAGATATTTTTAGATGATATGTCATCAGGAGCTCAGCAAGATATTACACAAGCTACGAAACTTGCTAGAGCTATGGTATGTGAATGGGGAATGAGTGAAGAGCTTGGAACAATAACATATGATGAGGGTGATTCTACAACAAAATATTTAGGAGTTACCGGTTTTCATGAAAAGATATATTCAGAAGAAACAGCAAGAAAAATAGATAGGGAAGTATATAATTTAATTGAATCAGCTCATAAAAAAGCTAAAGAGATAGTTAAAAAAAATGAAGAAAAAGTTAAACTTATTTCGGATATGTTGATAGAATTTGAGACATTAGATTCTCAAGATATGAAAGAGATATTAGATAATAGCTGGGATGTAGAACAGAAGAGAAATAGGTTGAAAGAAAAAGAAAAAATTAATTTAAAAACACCTCCACCTCCTCCATCTAGAAAGAATATTCCAAATATTCAAGAGACTTAATTTTTTATAACTTCTTGAAAATGTAATTTAAAATCTACAGGTCCTAATATTTTGCTTTTCGGTAAATATTCAACATCAATTTTTAATGTATATTTTGGAGTTGTAATAATCCATCCTTTTTCTGATTTAGTAATATTTTCTATCGTTTGATCGCTTCCTAATTTTTTATATAATCTATTATCATTTAATATTTTTTTGATCTCTTTAGAATTTTGATATAAAGGAGGTAAAGCAGAAAATCCGAATGATGAACAGATAGATAAAATAAAAATAATTTTTTTCATAATTTTTTAATATATAAATAAAAAATAAAAGTCAAAAATTTTAGAAGATAACTTTATGACTTAATGATATTTGTCCTCTATCATTTATATCTAATACTTCTACTTCTAAAGTATCGCCTTCTTTAAATAATTGTGATAAATCCTTTATTCTAGTATGAGATATTTCTGATACATGACAAAATCCTTCATTATTAAAAATTTTAACGAAAAGACCAAAAGGTTTAATAGAAGTGATTTTTCCTTTATATCTTTTACCTATCTCTACTTCTGATGTTAAATTTTTTAATATTTCTAAAGCCTTATAAATATTTTCTGAGTTATCAGAAGCTAATGTTATAAGTCCAGAATTATTTATATCTATTTCAACATTTGTTTCTTCTATTATAGCTTTTATCTGTTTACCTCCTGATCCTATTACTAATCCTATTTTACTTGGATTGATTTGAAGTGTTGCAATTTTTGGAGCATGCTCTGCAATTTTTTCTTTAGGTTTAGGACATGCTTCTAACATCTTTTTTAAGATATATATCCTTCCTTTTTTTGCTTGTAGTAAAGCTTTCTCCATTATCTCTTTTGTTATCCCTTCGACCTTTATGTCCATTTGAAAAGCAGTGATGCCATTTTCATCTCCTGTTATTTTAAAATCCATATCACCTAAAGCATCTTCTGTTCCAATTATATCAGAAAGGATAACATAATCTTCTTTGTCTATTATTAAACCCATAGCTATTCCAGAGACAGCTTTTTTTATTTGTACACCTGCATCCATTAAAGCTAAACATCCTCCACATACAGAGGCCATAGAAGAAGATCCATTAGATTCTGTTATATTTGACTCTAATCTTATAACGTAAGGAAATTCAGTTTGATCTGGTAATATAAAAGATAAAGCTCTTTCTGCTAATTTACCATGACCTATCTCTCTTCTACCTGGGGGACCTAATCTTCCAACTTCTCCTACAGAAAAAGGAGGGAAAAAATATTGAAGATAAAATCTTTCTATTCCCTCTTCAAGCAAGGTTTCATATCTTTGTCCCATACTTTCAGGACCTAAAGTACAAACAGATATAGTCTGGGTCTCTCCTCGTGTAAATAGAGCGTTACCATGAGTTCTTGGAAGAAAGTTTGTTTGTATCTCTATATTTCTTACCTCATCAAATCTTCTTCCATCTATCCTTATTTTATCTTTTAAAATCATTTTTCTCATAAGATCAGAAGAGATTTTTTTTAAAGCAACTGATAAATCTCTTTTTAAAAATTTTGGATTTTCAACCTCCAATAAATTTTTATATAAATCTTCTTTTATGCTTTTTAAAATATGTTCTCTTTCTTTTTTATTGGATATTTTTAAAGCTTTTTCTAAAGAGGGGAGAGTTATTTCTGAAACTTCTTTTAAAGCTTCTGTGGGAAGAGTGTATTTTGTTTTTATATTTTTTTCTTTACCTATCTCTCCTTGCCATTGTTCTAATTTTTTAACTATTTCTCTTATATAATGATGTCCAAAATCTATAGCTTCTAAGATCTTTTTTTCTTCTAAAAAATCGCAATACCCCTCAATCATTAAAATTGCATCTTTTGTTCCTGATAAAACTAAATCTAATTTAGAAAGTTTTTGTTCTTGTGGATTAGGATTTATAGTAAATAAATCATCGATTAGACCTACTCTTACTGCAGCAAGAGGTTTCATAAAAGGAATATCTGATATTAATAATGCACAAGAAGCTGTACATATAGATAAAACATCAGGAGTATTTATTCCATCATAGGAAAACACATAAGATAAAATTTGCACTTCATTAAAATATCCATCTTCAAAGAGTGGACGAAGAGATCTATCTATAAATCTACTAACAAGAATATCTTTTTGAGAAGGTTTACCTTCTCTTTTTATAAATCCACCAGTTGTTCTTCCTACAGCAGAGAATTTTTCTAAATAATCTACTCTCAAAGGCAAAAAATCAATATCTTCTTGAGGTTCTTTAGAAGCACATACTGTAGATAAAATTGTTGTTTCTCCTGCATGAAGTAACACACTTGCATTTGTTTGTCTTGCTATTTTTCCTGTTTCAAATATTAAAATTTTTCCATCTAAATCTATTTTTAAAACATCTTTTTCTTTTTTTATCATTTTCTTAGATTTAATCTTTTAATAAGAACTTGATAGCGTTTAGTATCAGTTGAATTTAAGTAATCTAATAATTTTCTTCTTTGACCTACTAATTTTAAAAGAGCAAGTCTTGAACTATTATCCTTTGGATTTTTTTTTAGATGGTCAGTAAGCTCATTTATTCTTTCTGTTAAAATAGCTATTTGAACATCTGCAGATCCTGTATCTTTTTCATGCAGTTGAAATTTTTTTGTAATTTCTTCTTTTGTACCTTTATCTAATGACATATTTTTTACCAAATTTTTATTTTTAATTACATTTTATCTAAAAAAAAATAAAATATCAACTTAAAAAGGTTTGTATGGATGATATAGATAAAAATTTTATGTATATGGCTTTAAAAGAAGCTGAAAAAGCTTTTGAAGAAGATGAGGTTCCTATCGGTGCTGTTTTAGTTTATAAAAATAAAATTATAGCAAAAGGATATAATCAAGTAGAAAGATTAAAAGATGCAACTGCTCATGCGGAGATGATATGTTTGACTTCAGCTTATTCTTATTTTAATGATTGGCGTCTTACAGATACTGTCTTGTATTCTACTTTAGAACCATGTTTAATGTGTTCTGGAGCTATTTTTTTATCTAGAATAAAAAGAATAGTATATGCAACAGAAGATACTAGGGTAGGTATAGAATGGAATGGAATTGATTTTTTGAAATCAAGATGTTCGATTGAAATAAAAAAAGGTGTTTTAAAAGATATTTCTAAAAATCTTTTAAAAAAATTTTTTAAGAAAAAAAGAGTTCTAAAATAGTTTTTTTAATGATGCTTTTTTATAATTTTAATTATTGCATCTTCAAATTTACGTAAAAAATTAAAGGGGCCATTAACTTTCCATACTATTAAAGAATAGAGATATCCTATTATTATTGCAGAGATGTTAGTAGCAAAATACACATAATATTCTAAAGAAAGAGATGAGAGTAAGTTTAAAATCATAATAGAAAAGATAACCCATTTTGCCTTAATAGATGTGAATAAAATAAAAAATTTTGCATCTCTGTTAAGCATTAGCCAAGAGATAGCTAAAAAATATATTAATGTATCTGCTCCATTAAAAAATTGGAAAGAAAAAACATTTAAAAATAGAAGAGCTACCATAGAGGAAAGTATTGAGCATGTTAAAAGAAGGAATATATAATGTTTTTTACCTTTAAAATTGATTATCTCTATAGAAAAAACCCAAAAAAGGTATAAAACAAAAATTGTATGTATAACATATCGAAAGGAAACAAACGGTCTAGGAACAATAAAGAAATTTGTTAATATTTGCCAAAAAAATTTTTTTTGCATTCCTGGAATTGATAGAGAAAATGTAAAAAAAAAGTTAGGTCTAACTAAAATAAGAATACTACTAAGAAGGCTGAAAAAGGAGATTAAAATAATTATTATTTTGACTATTCTAGGAGTCTTTTTAGGGATTATTGTTTGAAAATCATTTTTTTTAAAATAATCATGAAAATTAAAAATTTTTTTACGAAAATTCATATTTAAAATATTTTTTATTTTTTTAGGGTAGCATTAATTTTTTTTTAATCAAATGAAAACTTTTAGTAAATATTAGATAATTATCTTAAAAAAATATTTTTTTTATAGAAAAAGGGAAAGATAGAAAAAGTTGTATCGACATTGTATTCGAAAAATAGTATTATTAAAAAAAATATTATAATCAAAATTTCTATAAAAAAAGTTTTTTATACTACTTTCTCATGATCTATATAAAAATAAGGAGATAAGAGAGACAAAAAAAATTTAAAAAAGTTATTTAAAAAAATATTCATTTTGAAAAATAAATTAAATTCATAAAAAATTAAAAAATTTTTTATTTTTATGAATTTTTCAAAAATTGCTGTGAAATTGAGTTGCTAAAAAAATTATTTTTTGGTATATTTTTTCATTAAAGAAGTAAGAAGATGACACATTTGTCGAAAGAAATAAATTGGGAGAAAGAATATACCAATATTAATTTAGAGGATAAAAAAGAAAGGAAAATTAATTGCTGCGTTCGTATTAGTGTTCTTAGTTGCGCAATTTTGGTTTTAGTTGGGTTTTTATTATCTGCATCTTTTTTAATAATATTATCAGTTAAACCTTCCTGGACAAAAAAAATATTTGATTTAACTAAATCAACCATATCAGCTTATGCAATAAAAATATCTAACACAGCAGTCTCAATGTTAAATAAATTTATTACACAATGGAAATATATCTTCAATAAGTAAATAGATCTATTTTTGATTAGATAAAAAACATATATTTTTAAAAAAGTTGAAATAGAACATTATTTTGTTTGATAAACAATATTCCTCTAAGAGACTATATGTGGAATATTTCAAAAATCTTTAGAGTTAAATAGAACTAGAAAAACTTTTTGGGATCATTATGGGTTTTTATTTTATCCGAAAGTATTATATTGATTTCCATAGTGCTTTTTTGCCAGATGCTTTTTAAAAAAATTTTTTATTAGAAGCATTGTAATAAATTTATTTTTTTGTAGAGTTTTTTGTCTTAAATTTTTACTCTCAAAATTTTTTTACTTTAAATTTTTTTTCATAAATTTAATTTTTTTTGTTGCGTAAAAACATTTTTTTTTAATATAATTGTAATCGTATTTTAAACCAAAAAATAAAAAAGGAGATGAATATATGATAAACAACCCAGAGATAAAACCAGAAAGCGTAAAAAGAAATTCAAAAATTCAACAATTTTTTAACAAAAAAGGTTGTGCTACTAAAGGTTGTGCTACTATTTCCGGCTCTGTTGCTGTGAATGCAGTTGCTCTAGCTGTTTTAGGAATAGCGGTTGGTTCTTTTTTAGCTCTATTGATCAAACCTTTACTTTTGAAAAATGTTATGGTTGACTTAATGAAGTTACCTCTAGAAAAAAGAGGATTACTTATATCAAAAATAACACTTATGGCATTAGACATATTAGCGATACTTACTGTTGTTGGGTTTGGAATTACTGAGTCAGCTTATTGTTGTCGTGTTATAAAAAGACGGATGATAAAGGGTGATTCTTTACCAAATGAAGAGGAAGAGGAAAAGGTTAAGGAGAAGGATCAGCAGAAGGATCAGCAGAAGAAGGAATCTGTTCCTAAGGCTCTTAAGGTTAATGATGATAAGAAATCATCTGACTCTTTCGAGCAATCCTTATTAAAACCTAAGTATTAGGAAAATGGAATAAATTCTGGTCAAGGTATTTAAAAGTAAATGCCAAAAAAATGAAATAAAATAGCATGTCTTGTAAAAGGCATGCTTTTTTATAAATTAATGAATCTTTTGTTTTTTGTATAGCTTGTTTATTTTTTACTTGAAAAGAGGTTTAGCTATCATAAATAATTTTTATGAATTTATTAGTATTTTTTATAGCTATATACATAAATGCTTGCCCTGTAAAAATATTTGATTTGATATGAAGTTAATTCTATACAAACTTGGGTGTAACCATTGAAAAGAAAAAAATTAGATGAAGAAGCAACTATTTTTAAAATTTGTGTAATTTATTTGTTTTTCTTATATGACAAAAGATATATAAACAAAGTAAAAATTTTTAAATACAATTTTATTTATATAGGCTATTTTTTTAATGACTAAAAAATATATTTAATATATAATTATAAATTATGAAAAAAGATACTCATCCAAAATACCAAGATGTTCTTTTTGTTGATACTTCTACAGGATATAAATTTATATGTGGAAGTACTCTTCAGCCGAAAGAAAAAGAGAAATACAATGGGAAAGAATACCCAGTATATAGGGTTGCTGTCTCTTCTTCTTCTCATCCATTTTTTGTTGGGGGAAAACAATATGTTGATACTGAAGGAAGAGTAGAAAAATTTGAGAAAAAATATCAAAAGAAAAAAAATCTTCCTAAAATAAAAAAAGAATCTAAAACTAAGATAAAGAAAAAATAATTTTTTTATATGCGATCCAAAATAGAAGGTTTATTAAATAGGTTAAAAGAAGTAGAAAAGCTTTTGAGTAAAGAAGAGATAATTCTAGATAAAAATTTATATAAAGAGTTATCTAAAGAATATAATTATCTTATAAAGATAAAGCAATCTTGGGATTATTATAAACATATATCTGAAGAACTCGCAAAGAATAAAGAGCTTATTATTTCAGAAAAAGATACTGAAATGATCGAAATGATAAAAGAAGAGATTAAGGATTTAGAAAAAGAGCTTTTTGTAACTGAAAATAGAATAAAAACACTTTTAGTACCTCCAGATCCAAAAGATGATAGAGGAGTAATAGTAGAGATAAGAGCTGGGACAGGAGGTGCTGAAGCTTCTCTATTTGTAGCTGATTGTGTTAAAATGTATATGGGATATGCAAATAAAAAAGGGTGGAAATTTGAAACGATAACAGCTAGCCCTTCTGATATTGGAGGTTATAAAGAGTATATTTTTGCTGTGTCTGGAAAAGGAGTTTATAGATTTTTAAAATATGAGGGAGGGACTCATAGAGTCCAAAGAGTTCCTGAAACAGAAACTCAGGGAAGGTTGCATACTTCGGCTGTTACTATTGCTGTCTTATTAGAGCCTGATGAAACTGAAGAGATTAAAATAGATGAAAGAGAATTAAAAATAGATACTTTTAGAGCTTCAGGAGCTGGAGGACAACATGTTAATGTGACAGATTCTGCTGTTAGAATTACCCATATTCCAACAAATACAGTTGTTACTTGTCAAGATGAAAGAAGTCAGCATAAAAATAAAGCGAAGGCTATGAGAGTGTTATCTGCAAAGATATTAGAGCAGATAAAGATGCAGCAAAGAAAAGAACTTTCTGAGCTGAGAGCTACTCAAGTAGGTACTGGTGATAGATCGGAAAGGATAAGAACATATAACTTTCCTCAAAATAGAGTGACAGACCATAGAATTAATCTAACTCTTTATAAATTAGATAAAATCATGGAAGGGGATTTAAACGATATCACTAATGCTCTGCTTTCTTATTATTACCAGGAAAAATTATCTGGTTAAGATGTTGGTAAGAGAAATATTAGCTTTTAGTACAGAATTTTTGAAATATATAGAAAATCCAAAATTTTCAGCAGAATCTATTATTGCATATTTTTTAGGATGTAGTAGGTTAAATATATATCTATATTTAGATAAAAAAATAGATAAAAAAATTATTTTACCTTTTTTAAAAAGAAGAGCTGAAGGAGAGCCTTTAGAATATATTTTAAAAAAAATAGAATTTTATAATTGTGAACTCTATCTTACTAAAGATGTTTTAATTCCAAGAAATGAAACAGAATATTTTTTAGAGTTAATATGTGAAAACATAGAAGATGCAAGAGAGATATGGGATATAGGAACAGGATCAGGAGCTATTGCTATAAGTTTAAAAAAAAGATTTCCACATTTAAATGTTACTGCTTCTGATATATCTGAAAAAGCTTTAAAAATAGCTAAAAAAAATGCTTTTTTTAATAAAGTAGATATCTCTTTTTTAAAAGGAGATCTTTTTAATCCATTTAATAAAAAAGCAGATATAATTATCTCTAATCCACCATATGTTTCTTTAAAAGAATATAAAAATATTTTTGAATATGTAAAATATGAGCCTAAAATAGCTTTTATTGCTAAAGATGATGGACTGGGATTTTATAAAAGAATTGAAAAGGATGTGTTAAAATATTTAAATGATGGGGGTAAGGTTTTTTTAGAGATAAGAGATGAAAAAGATAAAATAGAACAAATTTTTTCAAAAAATAGATGGTCAGATAAAAAATTTTTTGAAGATATCTATGGGAAAACAAGATATATATTTTTAAAAAAATAATAAAAGATCATTGAAATAGATCTAATTTTATAGTAATATTTTAAGAATTAAAAAAGGATTATTATGGCTTTAATTATTCGTTTAAGACAGCAAGGAAAAACAAACCAACGTTCTTTTAGATTGGTTGTTACTGATTCTAGGAATCCAAGAGATGGAAAATATATAGAAAAGTTAGGATTTTATGATCCAAAAGGAAAAGAGGAAAATTGTTTGGTTATTGATGAAAAAAAAGTGGAACATTGGTTAAATAAGGGAGCTTTAATAAGTGAAAAAGCTTTATCTTTAGTCAAGAAAAAAGCTCCAGAAATCGTTAAAAAATATAAAGAAAAAAAATTAAAGAAAAAATGAAAATAGATATTTTATCCTTATTCCCTCAATATTTCACCGGTCCTTTTGAAACAAGCATTATAAAAAGAGCAATAGAAAAAAAAATTGTTAAAATAAGAAATATAGATATTAGAGATTTTTCTATAGATAAACATAAAAAAGTAGATGATAAGCCATATGGAGGAGGTGAGGGGATGGTTATGAGAGTAGAGCCTGTTTGTAAGGCTATAAGAAGTGTTAAAAAAGAAAATTCTTATCTTATCTATTTAACACCTCAAGGAAAAAAATTTGATTATAAAAAAGCCAAAATATTAGCTAAAAAAAACCATTTGATATTTCTTTGCGGTCATTATGAAGGAATAGATGAAAGAGCTGTTGAAGAAGTAGATGAAGAGATTTCTATTGGTGATTATGTTTTAACTAATGGATGTTTGGCAGCTATTGTTGTTATTGATGCAACATTACGCTTTGTAAAAGGAGTTTTAGGAAATCAGCTTTCAGCGGAAAAAGACACTTATTATAATGCTGTTTTTAAAGGTCCTCAATATACTAGACCTTTTGAATTTGAAGATAAAAAAGTACCTAAGATACTTATTAGTGGAAACCATTCTAAAATAGCTGAATATAAATATAAAAAAGGAGTTGAAAAAACTAAAAAGATAAGACCAGATTTATATAAAAAGCATAAGTTAAAAAAGGAGAAAATATGAGCAAGGAGTTAATAGAATCTAAATATTTAAAAAAAAGAGAAAGATTTAATGTAGGCGATACTGTTAAAGTTTATGTAAAAATATTTGAAGGAAAAAAAGAGAGAATACAATCTTTTTTAGGAATTGTTATTGCAAAAAAGGGAAAAGGAATTTCTGAAACATTTACAGTTTATAGAAATGCTTATGGTAGTTCTATGGAAAGGGTTTTTTTATTAAATAGTCCTCAAATCACAAAAATAGAAGTTCAAAAATTAGGAAAAGTCAAAAAAGCTAAACTCTATCATTTAAGAGGAGAAAAAGGGAAAAAAGCTAAAATAAAAGAAAAATTATCTTTTGCAAAAAAAGATGTAATCAAAGAACAACAAGAATCTGAAATCAAATAAAAAAAATCTTTTTTTGATTTTTTTATTTTGTTATAAAAATTTTTATAACAAAAATGAAAAAAACAATTTCAAAAGAAGAATTTTGTAGATTAAATTCTATGTTTTTATTGGAAAAAGATCTTCTAAAAAAAGGATATAAAAAGATAGCTGGAATAGATGAAGCAGGGAGAGGACCTTTAGCTGGGCCTGTTGTAGCTGCTTGTTGTATTTTAAATGATTTTTTAATCGAGGGATTAAATGATAGTAAAAAGTTGGATTTTAAAAAAAGAAATGAAGTATATGAAAAATTAAAAAAAACAAAAGCAAAATTCTCTTTTGCTGTTATAGATTCAGAGGTTATAGATAAAATAAATATATTAAATGCTACTATTTTAGCTATGGAACAAGCTAAGAAACAATTATCAGAAGAGCCTGATTTTATTTTAGTTGATGGATTATCTATTCCAAATTTTAAAATTCCAACAAAAGGTATTAAAGAGGGAGATAAAATATCTTTATCGATTGCTGCTGCATCTATTATAGCAAAATGTGAAAGAGATGCAATTATGATAAAATATAATAATATTTGGCCAAAATATGGATTTTTAGATAATAAAGGATATGGTACTAAAAAACATATGGAAGCTATAAAAAGATATGGACCATGTAAAATACATAGAACTTCTTTTGAACCAGTCAAATCAATGGTAAAAAAATTTATTTAAAATCTAGAATAAGATGGCATGTATCTGCTAAAAATATGCCGGAAAAACAGTATAAGGTATATTTTTTATGTATTTTAAAAAAGGTTATAAAACTATCATGAGATGGTATAGATTGATTTATTAAAAATAGTATTATTAGAAAAAGAAAGAATAAAAAAACTATTCTAGTAATAGTTCCAAATATTAAAGAATGAGATAGTCCTCTATGTTTAAATATCTTTGAATATATTCTGAAGGGAATTGTTAACATTCCTTTTAAAGAAAATAACTTAATTTTATTTGTTAAATCTACATCAGGACTCATAAATAAAGTGGAGTAAATAAAAGAAGAAGTAAATATTATTAAAAAAGAGATTTTAGGATGAAAAATAATATAAATTAAAATTATTAAAACAGGTAAAGCAAATAAAATATTAAATTTAGCATGAGTTTTGTAAAGAGCCATTTTTTATCTTGATTTTACATTTTATATTATTTTATAATTAATAAAATATGATTTTAGATGATTTAAAAAAAGGATTTTTTTTTATTGTAAGTGCTCCTTCTGGAGGAGGAAAAACTACTTTAGTAAAAAGATTAACAGATGAATATGATTCTATTGTTCGAAGTATTTCTTATACAACTAGAGAAAAAAGAAATGATGAAATAGACGGTAAAGATTATTTTTTTGTTAATGAAAATGAGTTTGAAAAAAAAATAAGAAATGATGAATTTTTAGAATATGTAAGATTTTTAGGATATTATTATGGTACTGATAGAAAATTTGTTGAAAATAATATAAATAGAAAAAAACATGTAGTTTTAACAATAGATGTTCAAGGGGCTATGAATTTAAAAAAAAAGAATATAGGAATATTCATTTTTTTAAAACCTCCGTCTATGCAAATTTTGAAAAAAAGATTGGAAATAAGACAAACTGAAGATGAGGAAAAAATAAAAGAGAAAATGGAGTTAGCTAAAAAAGAAATAGAGGTAGGTGAAAAATATTATGATTATATCATAGTAAATGATGATATAGATGTTGCATACAAATCTTTAGTTTCAATATTCATAGCTGAAGAAAATAAAAATAGGAAAATAGGAAAATTATGAGTTATATTACTAATGAGAGGTTTAAGGATAAATTTAAAAATAATTTTGATCTTGTAAATTTTTCCATTCAATTTGCTAGAGAAAAAATAAAAGAAGAGGAATCTGTGGCTTTATCAGATCTGTTAAAAGAATTGGAAGATTTACCCGATATAAAATAATTGGAAGATAAGATGAAAAAAATATTAATAACATCAGCTTTACCCTATGCTAATGGATCAATACATTTTGGACATATTGCAGGAGCTTATTTACCAGGAGATTGTTATGCGCGCTTTCAAAGATTAAAAAAAAATGATGTTTTATATATATGTGGATCTGATGAATATGGGATAGCTATAACTTTAAGTGCTGAATTAGCAAATAGAACACCTAAAGAACATGTAGATATATTTCATAAAAAAAATTTAGAGCTTTTTAAAAAAATGGATTTTTCTTTTGATCATTATTCTAGAACAACATGGGAAGGACATACTAAAATAGTACAAGAGTTTTTCTTAGATCTATGTGATAATGGATATATAGAAGAGAGAACAGAAAATCACCTTTATTCTGAAGAAGAAAAAAAATTTTTAGCTGATAGATATGTTGTAGGAATATGTCCTAAATGCGGATTTGATAAAGCTAGAGGCGATGAATGTCCTAAATGTGGAGCTAGTTATGAAGCTGTAGATTTAAAAAATCCAAAATCAAAGCTTACTAACCATCCTTTAGTATTAAAACCTAGCAAACATTGGTATTTAAGATTTGATAAGTTTAAGGAAAGATTAAAAAAATGGATTGAAACAAAAAAATGGAAACAAAATGTATTAAACTACGCTTTTGAATATATTAAGGATTTAAAACCTAGAGCTATTACTCGAGATCTATATTGGGGAGTGCCTTTACCTATAGAATCTGCTAAAGATAAAGTTTTTTATGTTTGGTTTGATGCTCCTATCGGATATATTTCAGCTACAAAAGAATGGGCGGAAAAAAATAATAAAAAAGAAGCATGGAAAGATTATTGGTTTGATAAAGAAACAAAATTAGTTCAATTTATTGGGAAGGATAACATTCCTTTCCACACAGTTTTTTTCCCAGCGATGCTTATGGGACAGAATAAACCCTATATTTTACCTGATCAGATACCAGCTAATGAATTTCTGCTTTTAGAAGGTAGACAATTCTCTAAATCTGATAATTGGTATATAGATTTAGAAGATTTTTTTTCTAAATATAGTGTTGATCAAATAAGATTTTATTTAGCAGCTAATGCTCCTGAAAATTCTGATTCAGAGTTTTCATGGAAAGATTTCCAAGTTAAATGTAATGCGCAGTTGCTTGCTAAATTAGGTAATTTTATAAATAGAAGTTTAGTTTTTACAAAAAATTATTTAAATTCTAAAACAGGGGAGTTAAAAAATTTAAAAGAAGAAGATAAAAAGTTTTTATTTGAAATAGATTCTTTAGTTCAAAAGATAGAAGAAGCATATGAAAACTTTCATGTTAGAAAAGCATCTCAAATAATTATGCAACTTGCAGATCTTGGAAATTGTTATTTTGATAAAAAAAAACCATGGGAGTTAAAAAAAGATAAAAAAAGATTTGAAGAGATGAGTTTAACAATAACTCTTTGTTTAGAATGTTGTAAATCTTTAGCTTTGATAACATATCCTATTATTCCGTATGCTTCAAAAGAGATATGGAAGATGTTAGGTTACAAGAATAAAATATTAAACGAAGGATGGGAAAAGATAAAAAATACACATATTCCATCTAATCAGAAGATATTAGATCCTAAAATATTATTCAGGAAAATAGAAGATAAGGAGATTGAGGAAGAGGTTAAAAATTTATATGGTAATTTTGAAAAAATCAAAAAAAAGATAGAAATTGCAGATTTTGAGAAGTTGGATTTGAGAGTTGGAGAAATAATAGAGGTAGAAAATATAAAAAAAAGCAAGAATCTAATAAAATTAAAAGTGGATTTAGGATTTGAAAAAAGAACTATAGTAGCTAATATTGCTAAATATTATGGAAAAAATTTAATTGGTAAAAAAGTTATTGTTCTTATTAATTTAAAGCCAATAAAAATTATGGGTATAGAAAGCCAAGGAATGGTTTTAGCTGGGGATAAAGAGGGAAAAGTGGAAATACCATTTATAAATACTCTTCCATTAGGAAGTAATATTAGATAAATTGAGTTTCTTTTTTTAAAAAAAATTCAAGACCTGTATCTCTTTTCAATACTTCTTCATTTTTTATAGCTATAGATATAGCTTTTTTTGTTCCTACTAAAAAAAAATTTTTTTTAGATCTTGTTATAGCTGTATATAGCAAATTTCTATACAAAAGTTTAAAATGGCTTTCATGGATAGGCATAATTATAAAATTACATTCACTACCTTGATATTTATGCACAGATACTGCATATGCTAAAACTATCTCATCTATTTCAGAAATATCATATTTAACAACTCTTCTATCAAATAAAATTTCTATCTCTTCATCTATCTTTATAATTTTTCCAATATCTCCATTATATACATTTTTTTTATAATTATTTCTTATCTGCATAACCTTATCATTGATATGAAAACATTTATCATTTTTATAAAAAGGAGTTGCTGAGGGATTTATTTTATTTTGAATTACTTCATTTAAATTCTCCGTTCCAATTATTCCTTTTTTCATAGGAGAAAGAACTTGTATAGAGAAAGAAGAAATTTTGTATTTTTTAGGGATTTCAATATATATTAGATCAACTATCTTTTTTTGTATTTTATATTTATCTTCTTCAAAGATAAATTGGAAATCAGAGAAAGGACTATTAGATATATCAGGAAATATACCTTTATTTATCTTATGAGCATTTGTTATTATTTTTGAATTTTTAGATTGTCTAAAAATTTTAAATAACCTAGATGTACCTATTTGTTTAGACATAATCATATCTTTTAAAACATATCCTGGTCCAATACTCGGAAGTTGATCTATGTCTCCTATAAATATGACTTTTGAGTTATTTGGTATTGCTTCTAATAGATGACACATCAAAAAAGTATCTATCATACTAGCTTCATCGATTATTATTAAATCTGAGTCTATTGGATTATTTTTATTTTTTTTGAAAGAACCATCTAAAAAATTCATTTCTAACAAACTATGAATGGTAAAAGCTTTTTTTTTAGTTATCTCTTGCAGTCTCTTTGCTGCCCTGCCAGTAGGAGCTGCTAAAATTATCTTTTTAGTTAATTTTTCTAGTATGTTGATAATTGATTTAGTAATAGTACTTTTTCCTGTTCCTGGACCACCTGTTATTATGTGTAATTTAGAGGAGACAGCTTTTTTTACTGCTTCTATCTGATTTTCTTCTAATTTTATTTTTTGTAACTTTTCTACCCATGCAATTGCTTTTTCTTCATCTATTTTTCTTATAAGAGATTTAGAGTTTTTAAGTCTTATAAGATTTTTTATTATTTTTTTTTCAGAAAAATAAAAAGATCTATACCATAAAAAATTTTTTTTATCTTTTTTTTCTAAAATAAGATCTTCTTCTTCTATCATTTCTTTCAATACCTTTTGGATAAGAGAGGGTTGAATATCTAAAATTGTTTGAGTTTTATTTATCAATCTATTTTCTTCAATGCAAGTATGACCTAAATTTGATAATTCTAAAAAAGCATATTCTATTCCTGCTTTTATCCTTTTTTTTGATGTCTTTTCAAAACCCATTTTTTGAGCTACATTATCAGCATTTTTAAATCCTATTCCAAAAATTTCTTTTGCTATTCTGTAAGGATTTTCTTTGATTTTATAAATGCTTTCCTCTTTATATTTTTTATATATTTTTTGAGAGAAAGAAATAGAAATATTAAAAGATCTAAGAAAAATCATTACTTCTCTTATAGCTCTTTGTTTATCCCAAAAAAATTTTATCTTTTCTATCCTTTTTTTACCTATTCCCTCAACTTGAAGTAATAAATGCGGATTTTTATCTATCACTTCTAAAGTATTTTCTTTAAATTTAGATACAATATTTTTTGCATATACGGGACCAATACCTTTGACAAGGCCAGATTCTAAATATCTTTGAATTCCTATTGTATCTGTAGGTAATTTTGTGGTGTACGAATCTATCAAAAACTGTTTACCATATATTTTATGAGATTGCCATTTACCAACTCCTGAGATAAATTCTCCTTTTTGAAGATTAACAATGGAACCAACTACATATGTTCCATCTACCAATTTTGCGACAGTAAAATTATTGGAATTATTATGAAAAATTATTTTAT
Source organism: Chlamydiae bacterium SM23_39 (assembly GCA_001303765.1). Classification (GTDB taxonomy): domain Bacteria; phylum Chlamydiota; class Chlamydiia; order Chlamydiales; family SM23-39; genus SM23-39. The sequence continues at coordinate 3,045 of LJUH01000012.1, read as the reverse complement.
CTATCTCTCCTTCAATTTTTTCCATAGTTTTTATAGTAACATATTTTTTTATATTCTATAAAATATTTAGAAATAAAAAAAATAGTTTTACAAAAATAAAATTTTTTTTAAAAAAAAGTTATGATAAAAAATATGTTTTCAAATAAATTTTTTTCTCTGTTCTCTCTTTTTCTTTTAGGTGGAGTACTTCATTATGTGGTATTTCAATTTGTTCAAAATGTGCAATTTACTCCTGATAATCTTAAAATTTTTTATAAAGATTTACATTTTGTTTTTCTTATGATTTTAATAGGTTCTGAGATAACAGGAGCTTTAATAAATCAGGTAATAGCTAGAAAAATAGGATTAGAAAAAACATTAATTTTGGGATTTTCATTAAATTTATTGGGATTACTTATTTTATTATTTACTCATCTAAATAAAGAATTTATTTTAATTAATTATGCAGCTCTTTTTTTAAAAACAATTGTTATTGGAATAGCATTAACTTTGGTTTTGTCAACAATCATATCTTACATAGTTTTTGTGATGCCTAAAAAAATAGGTAGCGGTATTTTAATCTATTTTGCTTTTGGGAATATAGGAGCATTTTTAATATTTCCCTTTTTATTGGATATAACTATGTTGCATAATTTACAATGGTTTTCTATCTATTTTCTTATTGCATTAGTAATTTTTTCTATTTTTATTATAAAAAAAATTTTTATAAATCCTCCATTTCCGAAACATCTGGAAAAACTAAGAAAGGGGAGTTTGATTTGGAAAGAATTACATTATCGTTTAGCTTTATTTTTAGTTGCTATAATCTTATTTTCTCTATGCGAAAGTACTTTTAGTAAGTGGGGAAAAATTTATTTTGTAAAATATTTTTCAGAGAAATTATCAGATACAATAATTTCTCTGTTTTGGTTTTTTGTTATTATTAGTCAAATTGTTCTTTGTTTTTTAATATTGTTTTTAGATATTAGGAAAACATTTTATTTTTTAAGTATGATGATAGCTTTTTCTTTACTTTTTCTATCTTTTAATATAGCTCTTGCAAATATAATTATTGTTCTTGCAATAGGAGGGATAGGATGTTCTGGTACTTTTGCTATTATTTTAGGTAATTTAGAAAAAGAGCTTATTTATTTAACAAAAAAATCTCATCATTTAGCTTTTTTGCCTTATGTTGAGATGACTGTTGCTTGGATGTTAGCAGCTTATTTTTTAGGAGATGGTATAATAGCTTTTCAAATAGAAAAGATGGATATTGCAACTATTGATATTTTTAAATATTTTAAAATGGGATCTGTTTTTGCTTTTATTATGATTTTTATTTTATCTTTTCTTTTTTATACATCTCCATATAATAAAAAAATTAGAAACTTTTAATTTGTGTAAAAATTTGTTATTGAATATGATTTAATTTATCCGGGTTAGCTCAGCGGTAGAGCAGTTGACTGTTAATCAATTGGTCGCTGGTTCGAATCCAGCACCCGGAGTTTTTGTTTTATATTTAATTGATGATTAGTTGATTATGTTTTTTTAATGAAAATCATTGAAAGTCTGTAAGTTGTCTTTTTATATATTGATCTGTAAACAAAAAATGATATCATGAAAGAAAGGAAAAAATTATGCCCGAAATTAGTAGGTTTCTTGGAATAATAATAGCAATGTTTTACAGGAGAATAATCCTCCTCATTTTCATGTGAGATATAATGAGTATAAAGCTACAATTTCTATAAATGATTTAGCTTTGCTAGAAGGAAAATTACCTCCTAAAGTTTTGGGATTGGTAATAGAATGGGCTAGCATCCACCAAAAAGCTTTAAAGGAGGATTGGAAGTTAGCTGAAAATTTTGAACAATTAAAAAAAATTCCACCATTAGATAAACCCAAAACTCAGGTTTAAAAGATCTAGGAAAATATAATTTTAAAGAGATTTATAAAAATGAGAAAAATAAAAGAGTGAAAATTCGTTTATTATGCCTCCAACAAATTAAGGAAGGAAAAAGGATTACAGAGACAGCAAAAATATTTAATGTTCATTTTCAATCTATATAAGAAGATGGCTCAAAAGCATAAAAGAAGAAGGGCTAGAAGGTATTCAAATAAAGCTACAAACTGGGCGAAAAAGAAAGCTAACAGAAGATGAAGCTTTTAAAAAATCAGTTTTAGAAATGCAAAAAGGTAAATCTGGAGGAACAATCAGAGGTATAGATGTTTTAAGAATGATGGAAGAAAAATTTAAAGTAAAAGTTTGTTTAAGTTCAACATATGTTTATTTAAAAAGAGCTCATTTGGTATGGATAACAGGCAGATCTAAAAATCCAAATACAGATAAAAAAGCTCAGTCTTCTTTTAAAAAAACTTCAAAAATATCTTAGAAGAAAAAATTCCTGAAAATATTTCTTTAGAAGATGTAGAAATATGGTTTCAAGACGAAGCAAGGGTTGGTCAAAGAGGAACTGTTGCTAGAATGTGGGCAGAAAAAGGCACAAGACCAAGAATAGTGAGGCAACAACAGTTTGAGTCTGCATATATTTTTGGAGCAGTTTGCCCAGCAAGAGATTTTGGAGTTGGGCTAATTTTACCTTATTCTAATACTGAATCAATGCTTATCCACTTAAAACATATTTCTGCAAGCATTCCCAAAGGAAAACATGCCGCTATAATAATGGACAGAGCCTCTTGGCATACAACAAAAAATATAAAAAAATTTCTAAATATTACAATAATACATCTTCCGGCAGCTTCACCTGAATTAAATCCTACAGAACAAATATGGCAGCATTTACGAAGAAGAGAACTTTCAAATAGGTGTTTTAAAGATTATATGGAAATATTAGATGTCTGTGCTATTGCATGGAATAATTTTATACATGAAAAAGGGGCTATAAAAAATTTATGTACAAGAAAATGGGCATGTGAATTTTGATTAAAATTTTTTAGAAACGGTATAATTTTTATTCTATCTTCAGTTTTTGAACCTCCTGCTCTTGCAAGATTTTTCCAAAATATTGGAATAGCTATTCCTTTAAAAACTATAGATAAAACTAAAAA
>LJUH01000011.1 GCA_001303765.1 Chlamydiae bacterium SM23_39 | reverse complement strand
TGATTACATTTTGTATATTCTTATTCATGAGAAAAAAGCCTTTTTTTAAAGGTTAATATATTGCACTATAGCAATTTATAAGGTTTTTTTCTCATTTTTTTTTTTATTTTTCATGAAATATTCGGGATAAAAGCTTTTTTTCTGTATTTAGGAGATAAATGATTCAAAATAAGTCTTAAGTTATGTCCTACTCCAGATAAAGTTGCATTTAATTTATCTCCATGTATACCTTTTAAATAATTTCTACCAAGTTTTCCATCTTGTTTCATATGACCTATGTGAGGTTCTATCGATTGTCTTCTACGTAATAGCTTTTTGAAGTATCTTGTTAACCTTTTTTGACCCGAAATGTAAATTTTTTTTTCTTTTATTTCACTACCTCTATAGCCTCTATCTACAAAAATAGAATTAATTTCAGTTTGTGCAACATTTTCTGCATCTTCAATGACTTTTTTTAAAGTATGTCCATCATAAGGATTTCCATGTATTGCTTGAGCACTTAAAATTATTCCTTCTCTATGCGTTGATACAAAAGATACTTTACAGCCAAATTCATATTTTTTGTGTACTTTTCCTTTAGAAATGCATTCCACTTTAGGTTCATGAATGCTGTAAATCTTATCTTTACTCTCTCTTGTTTGAACTAAAAGCTTATCAATAATTGGTAAAATCTCAGAAAAATAAAATTGTAATTCCCGGCTATTTTGAATAGCTCTTTTAATATTTCTTGTAACTCTTCCAAGATATGTTTTTAATCTTTTTATTTCTTTTTTTGCTCTTTTCATTTGTCTAGCATGACAATATCGATTAGCTCTTAAAAGAGCTTTTTTAGACAATCGTATGTATGTTTGCCTAAGAGAAATTTCATAGATTTTCGCCATCTTTACCAAAGTGAAAATCCCTCTTTGATAAAGTCTTGCATCTGTGGGATAAAATACATTCTTTTCCATAACAGTAGTATCTGCTATAACTCTTTTTATGCTGTTTGCTTGTATCATTTTTGTCTTTTTTGCTGTTTTTACTGTATGCATCAATAACTTTATCAATTCCTTTTCTCCTATTCTTCTTCTCCACCTACTCAGTGAAGAAGGATCTATTGGAAATTCATGTTGAAAAAAATCATATCCACAAAAATACTGCCAATATGGATTTTCTACCCAATTAAAGACTACACTATCATCTGATAATCCAAACATGTGTTGTAACATTAAAAGGCCTACTATAGTTCTAACGGGGACTGGAGGTCTTCCTTTATTCGTTGTAAAAATCCCTCCTATTTCTTCTTCTATATTTCCCCAATCTATATTCTCTGATAGTTTTATCAACCCATGATCTAGATTAAGCATATCAGATAATCGTTGTTCAAAAAAAGTTTTCTATTTTTTCTATGTAAAAGAATATCTTAAAAATTATCTTAAATCAACCTCAAAAGCTTATTAAAAACATATTTTTATTTTTTTCAGGGTCGACTAATTAGACAAAAAACATTTATAAATGGAATAAGACCTAAAATAACACTATATATTATTTTATCTATACGCAATCGTTTTTTTATTTTTTTATCTACATTCTCGTCAACATTATTTATTTTTTTAGTCTTTTCAGTTGATAAAGAATAATAGGATGAACTAAAAAAATCTCAAAAGCTATACCTTTTAGGCAATTGTTCTAATGGTGTAAAGCTAGAATTTAAAAATGATTCTTGATTTTCTTTATATGCTTTCACAGACATAATACAAATATTATACCATTAAATGTTATTTTGAATCCAGATTATTAAAAAAATTTTTCATTTTTTTCGAGCTCTTGCTGGTTAATTTTTAGAGACTTAAGTTTTTAATAATTTCTTTATATTTACCTAAAAGCTTATTATACTCTTTTTTTACTTTTTCATGTTCGAGTAATTTCGTTCTCTCCCTAAAATATTCTTCCGCGTTCCTATTATTATGTTCATATGTGTTATATGATATGTCTTCATCCCGTGTTTTAAAAAAATTAGAAATACTTATAAACTTGTCTCTTGGAAGATATTTTTTTTGCTCTACTTTTAATTTTTTAAAAGTTCTATTTGCACTAATCATATGACCCAAAGTACCTATAATCAATGGAATAAGATATAGAGGAGAAAGTCTATATAGTACACGTAGTCGTTTTTTTATTTTTTTATATACATTCTCGTCAACATTATTTGCTTTTTCAGTATTTTTACTTAATAAAGAGAAATATAATGATTTAAAAAAATCACAAAAGTTATACTTTTTAGGCAACGCTTCTAATTCTGTATAATTTCCCGAAGATGGCTCCATCTTTACCCAAAGATTATAATCTAATAGTGCACTCTCCGTTGCACTCTTTACAGAATCACTCATATTATTATACCAACTCATAACATAATTATTATACCATTAAATACTATTTTGAATCAATATTATTAAAAAAATTTTTCATTTTTCTTTGAACTCTTACTAGTTAATTTTTAAAGGCTTATGTTCTGGTGCTTTATCAAAAATAACACATTAAAATTATGCCTAATAGATGTTGAAAAAAACAAAAATTACCACAAATAGAGGAGGTTTTGCTAAATACTTAATTTCCATTATCTTAAAAAACCTCTTCTATTAAAATTAATCTTTTTATCGTAAGAATTATTGATACCTATAACAAAGTGGTTTTTAGATTTCAAAGCTAAGCTTTAATGAAATCCTATAACTCCTACAGCTTCTGCTATTAAAATCTTTTTCATCTTTCAAGAACAGATTATTTATTAAAAGAAAAAATATTTAATAAACTTTTTATGAAAAAACTGGTTTTGTAAGAATTATATATTTTTCAAGAAGATTTTTGTATTTTTTAAATTTTTCATTATGAATGTTAATTTTTTCTACATTTTTAAAATACTTATTTTTATCATCTTCTGACTCAATTGACTGCAACCTCTCATAATTCTTTTTCTCATTTTCAATCTCTTTAAACTCCTCTTCCCCAAGAAATTTTTTATCGTTGCTAATTGATTCCAATTCTTTTAAAAGTTTCCTTGCTTGTTTAGTTTTCTTAAAAGCTTGTATAATATCTCTTATAAATTTAAGAGTAAAGATAGCTACTATGGCTACTTTTAAACGAGTAGAAATTGACTGCTGTTGTTCTTTCTTGTATTTGCTATATTCTTTTTCTATTTGGTCCAAAAATGATTGAAAGGTAGGAACACTGGATTTCTGGGCAGCTTTTTCTTTCGTCTCTCCAATTAATAATTCTAATCCAATAAGCCCACATTTTTCAACGCTATAACGAAAGTCTTTTTCGCTTTCAGGAAACATTAATCCCTTTGGCTCTGGATTAAAAAAAATAATTTTTTTAACTTTCCATTTTTTATCTCTTTCATCATAATTTCTTTCAAATTCAATATTTTTAGTTATTAATCCTGATTTTTTTATTATCGTTGCTATATCTTTAGCCAATTTTTCTTGTTGCTCAGGTTCAAGACACCTTCCCATTTCCCCTAGAAAAGACCTATCCCAAACCTCAGTCTGGTTCATGATGTCTTTTTCACTTTCATTCAACGAGTTTTTACATCCTGTAGGAGTTGATTTTTTACATTCCACCAATATCTTATTTTGCTCTGCTATTTTTCTTATTCTACTGCTCATTGGTCCGATCAATAAACTTGCATTCTTTGAAGTAACAATAAATCCTTTTTCCTTTTCATTTACTAAAAAAAATTTTCTATCATTAAAACTTGCATCTTTATCTGATTTTTCACAATTTTGTTTATCTTGTTTAAGGCTGTCTATTGATATTGGATCAAGATAAGTGCCTTTTCTTTTATAGCATGAACACCAAAAATCCATAAAACTAACTTTAGGAAACTCTGTAAGTTTACTAATTTCTATCATTTTAATCCTTTTTTGGCTAATTATATGATATATAATTTTAAAACAATTTTTTTTTAATCAAAAAAATTTTTATATTTTTTCTTTATATTTCTATACTTATGAATTATCTCAGAAACAATAGGAGCTGCCTCTTTCCCAGAAGAAGAAAATCTTAAATATACCACAACAACAAGCTCAGGTTTATTCCATTTTTTAGAATTTGGATCAAAAGAAACCCCTGCAAACCAAGAATGGTTATGCTTTTTAGCTTTTGCTGATGTTATACCATTTTTATGCATAATCTCAGCAGTAGATGTCTTTCCAACAAATTGGTGTTTCAACAGCTTATATTTTTTTTTAAGTGAATAATCATAATTAAATTTTTTAATAACTGAAGCTCTTGCTGTCCCTTTTTCTCCCCATACAACTTGATCTAACCCTTCTAATATGGTTTCTCTTATAGAATCGGGAAGAAAAATTTCATATAACACCTCTTTTTTTCCTTTAGTAATTTTTGGTTTTAAAATTTTTCCCTTATTTGCTAAGCAAGAAAACATAATAGCTATTTGAAGAGGCGTTGTAACAAGAGAGTGTTGCCCTATAGCAAAAGAATACAAAGAAGTTTTATTATATAAATCTTTTGGAAGATTGCCTGCTACCTCTCCATAAAGATCTATTTCTGTTTTTTTTCCTATTCCAAACATTTTTGCTGCTATATTTAACTCTTCTGGATCTTTTAAAAAATCTCCAGCTAAAATAGAAAAATAGGGATTACTCGATTGAGAAAGAGCTCCTATTATATCTATTTTCCCTATATTTTTATTTATGCTAGATATCAAACGACCTGATTTATAATGCTTAGGATAAGGTTTTCCCGATAAGCTATATCCTACAACTAAACTACCTCCTTTTATAGCTTTAGGGTCCCATTGATATATATCGATCATAGTCATAGGATTTAACCTTTTAGGATAACGCTTATTCTTTTTTACTAAAAAATAATGGTTTTTTAAAGAAGCATAAGAAGTAATTATCTTAAAAATAGATCCTAAAGGTGCTGATTGTCTAAAAACATGGTTTCTGACAAAACTAAATCCATTTTTAGGATAAAAAGATTTAGCTAATTCTTTAATTTTTTTTTGCTTATCTGAAAAAAAAGAATTTTTTAATTCTGAAAAAGGTTTTATAGTATTAATTAAATCAGATACTAATTCTATATCTAAATCTTTTAATTTTTCTTTTAAAAATTTTAACTCTTTAGACTCCCATTTTATCTCATAAAAAAAATTTTTTTTGTTTTTTATTAAAGATGATAAAATTCTTGCTTTATCTTTTTCCCAAAAATCATTAAATAAAATAGCTTCTTTTTGATCTAAAAGATCTAGATAAGGTCTATGATATCTCTTTTTTTGTTTCTCCTCTTCTCTCTTTTTTTTTAAAAATAAATTTTGATTTTTCTCTCTCCATTTAACAAACTCTTTTTTATTAAAAAAAAGTTTCATTCTATTTTTCACTTTTCTTTCTAAAGCTAAAAAATTTTTAGATATATCCCAATAAAAATCTAATGTTTTATCTTTAATTTTATCTATTAATCTATCTGAAAAAAAAGAACTGCAAACTAAAAGCCTAATCAAATCTACCAATAATGCTTTATCTCTATTATCTTTTATAACATCTAAAAAAGGAGAGATAGAATTTTTTAATTCTATTATTTTTGGAGAAAATATATATCTTTTTGAAGATAAAACATCAAAAAGTTCCTTTGTATCTTGCAATTTTAAAAAATATAGTAAGGCTTCTATATTTTCTTGAAGAGAGATAGCATTTTTTATATTTTTTATCTTTTCCAAAGAGGAAAATAGATCACTATCTTCAGGCAATATACAATTTAAAAAAAAGTTAAATGTAAAAGGTGTTTTTTTTTCAAAAAAACATTTTTTATTTTTTAAAAAAATTTCCTTTTTAAAAGATTCCACCCCATCCCATATATTTGCAATGTAATAAGGATGTTCTAACCATCTAAATATATTTTTATTACGAGATGAAGAGATAAAATCATTAGGATCATATCTAGGATATGAAGCTAATGTTAAAATATCTCCATTATTTGGATCCATCACAACAATAGCTCCTCCTTTTATAAAAGGAAAATTTTTCTCTCTAAGGCCCTCTTCATAAGCAAGGAGCTGCTCTGCAAAAATTTGAAGTTCTGAGGATATAGTTGTATTAATAGCCTTCCCATTTCTAGGTTTTTCCTCTTTTAACTCTTTTAAAAAATTTCCATTCACATCTATCTCAAATGTTTTTTTCCCATAAAACCCTCTAAGGTCCTCTTCAAACCTTTTTTCTATACCACTTTTTCCAATAAAATCATTTATCGAATAAGCTTTTTCTTTAATATTTTTTAACTCTTCTAAAACCTCTTCAAAATTTTTATATTCATAAGGTAAAACACCGCCTTCCGAGTTATCCAAAATCTTTTTTAATCTCTTTATCTTTTCTGAAATAGAAAGATACTCTTTTTGATCTATAGCTCCTAGATATCCTATAAAATGAGAAGCTGTTCTTTTTTGAGGATAATATCTTTCATGAGATATTTCTGCATGAAGACCTACCCAATCCTTCTCTAACATTCTTAATTTATAATATTTTTCTTCTGAAATATTCTCTTTTATCACAAAAGGTATATGGGGTATTAAAGAAGCTTTTGAATATATCAAATCTTTTAATCTTTGCTCATCCAAATCCAGCTCTTCAGATAAAAATTTTGATAAGGAAGAGATATATTCTTTTCTTAAAAATTTTTTTTCTTTTTTACCCTTTTTTATCTCCCATTTAAATTGCGGGATCTGCTTTATCTGGGAATAATAGATAGATGCATTATATTTAATCCTGTTAGTTGCTAACAAAATATTATATCTATCATAAATATTACCTCTATTAAAAGATGTTAAAATAGTTTTTCTTTGTGGTCTCTTAGCTTCTTCTAATTTCTCTTCTTTTTTAAAAATAGTAAGATACCATGTTTTAAAAAGGATAACCAACATGCAATAGACAACTAATTTTTGTAAAAAATTGATTTTTTTTATAATTTTCATTTTTTAGGTTTAAAAAAATATCCTTTTCTTTTATTTAAAATAATAGATTTTATTTAAAGCAAAAGAATTTTTTTAGCATAAAATGAAAAAAATACTTTTTTTTATAATTTTTTCTGTTATTAAAGCTTCAGCACTTCCAACTGTTGCTATATTCACAACAGGAGGAACTATTTCGGAAAAAACAGATCCTAAAACTAATGACAGCATTCCAGCATTATCTGGAGAAGAATTAATAGCTAATGTTCCAGAACTTAATAAAATAGCTAATATAAAATTAATAGATTTTTGTAATTTAGATAGCTCTCAAATGTCCCCAGAAATTTGGGCTAACCTTTCAAAAAAAGTCGATGAAACTTTAAAAGACCCTAAAATTGTTGGTGCAGTGATAACTCATGGTACAGATACTATGGCAGAAGCTGCTTTTTTTTTAGAGCTCACTTTAAAAACAGATAAACCAGTCGTCTTTACAGGAGCTATGAAAAATTCATCTGATCCTTATTTTGATGGACCTGCAAATATTTTAAATGCGGTTTTTCAAGTAATATCTAATAAATCAAAAAACTGGGGAGTGACTGTTAATTTAAACCAATATATAAACTCTGCAAGGTATGTAGAAAAAACTAATACTACTAATATGCAAACTTTCGAATCAGGAGAAAAAGGATATTTAGGATACATAAATGATGGAATAGTTTATCGTTTTAATGATCGTTTATATAAACAAAAATTTAATATCCCTGAAAAATTGCCTAAAGTCATTCTTTATGCCGATTATTCAGGAGCTGACGGAAGTTTGTTAAAAGCAGCAGTAGATTCAAAAGTAGATGGAATAGTAATAGAAAGCTTTGGAAGTGGAAATGTTAATGCTGATGTATATGAAAATATAAAATATGCTATCTCTAAACAGATAGCCGTAGTTATTACAACAAGGGTTCTTTATGGAAATGTTTTTCCTATTTATGGAGATAAAGGAGGAGGAAAAGAATTAGAAAAAATAGGAGCAATAGTAAGAGGAAATTTAAGAGGGCCTAAAGCTAGGCTTCTTTTAATGTTAACATTACCATTAGTAGAAAAAAATCATAAAAAATTAAATAAATATTTTAGCGTTCCTTAAATTAAGACATAAAAATTTTTTTAATCTTAATAAAAAATTTTTTGAACAAATGCACTCGCGCAATCTAGCTTCTTTAGGTACGAGTTAGCGAGGCTAATTATAATTAAGAATAAAACTTTCTAGCACTATAAAAAAATATTAAATAAATCTTGCCTTTCTGAGCATTTTATTTTAAAGTTTCTAGTAGAACGATGTTTTGTGTATTCGTATGTTATCTTGATAGTCTATAAGGTTCATGGAGAACCCTTCCATGGTAAAAGACTAAGGCGTACAGAGTGCATGTGATTATGGTTGCATTCAATGCTCAACAGCGCTAAGAAATTAGTAGTACGTATTTAGTAATCAATTTTTTATACTCTGGAATGGAGTTGCTCATTTTATGAGTATAGGACGTGGAGCTATAAATAAGACAAGGAGAGAGAATTCAACCCTTGCACATAGCAAAGAAGCGTCAAAAAAGAAGGAAAAAGCGCTTTAGCGCTTAACTGAAAGCTTTCCCTCTTTAAGGGAGAGTAGTTCACTTATAAATTCCTTTTTTCTTTGAAAAAACTATTAAAAAATGATATTTTTAATAAAAATTTATGCGCCTGTAGTTTAATGGCAGAACAGTAGCCTTCCAAGCTACGAGTGTCAGTTCGATTCTGATCAGGCGCTTTTAACAAAAGGAAGGAGTGTGACAATTAAAAGTAAAGAAGAGATACCAATAACCTTAGAAGAGCTTTTAGAAGCAGGTGCTCATTTTGGACATCAAAAATATCGATGGAATCCTAAGATGAAAATTTTTATTTTTGAAGAACGAAATGGAGTACACATAATTAACCTAGCTAAAACAATGCAACAACTTAGAAATGCTAAAAAAGTTATTGAAGAAATTATTTCTAAAAAAAAACCTATCTTATTTGTAGGAACTAAAAAACAAGCAAAATCTATTTTAAAAGAATGCGCAGAACAATGTGAAGAGTTTTATGTCTCAGAGAGATGGTTAGGAGGAACATTAACAAATCTATCAACGATTAGAAAATCAATAAAAACATTGGATAGAATTGAAAAGAAAATATCAACAGGAAGCGAAGGTCTTACAAAAAAAGAAAAAGTAAAACTTATTAAAGAACAGGAACATTTAGAAAAAAATCTTTCAGGAATAAGAAACATGAGAAAATCTCCATCTCTTATGATAGTTGTAGATCCAGAAGAAGAAAGTATTGCAATAGCAGAAGCTAGAAAATTAGAAATTCCTATAATAGCATTGGTTGATACTGATTGCGATCCAGATCCTATAGATTATGTTGTAGCTTGCAATGATGATTCTTTAAAATGTATAAAGCTTATATTAGAATTTTTTAAGAATACCATAATAGAAGGAAAAAAGAAGATAGCCATTTTAAAAACTAAAGAGGAGGAAAAAGAATGAAGGATAGCATAACAAATGAGATGATAAAAGAATTAAGAGCAAAAACAGGAGTAAGTATAAGCAAGTGTAAAAATGCTTTAGTAAGAGCAGAGGGAAGCATAGAAAAAGCTATTGAAATTTTAAGGAAAGAAGGAATAACAGCAGGAATATCGAAAGCTTATAAAACAGCAAATGAAGGTCTAATAGGTTGTTCTGAAAAAGATAATTTTATAAGCATTGTTGAGATAAATACAGAAACAGATTTTGTTGCACAAAATGAAAAATTTAAAGCTTTTTTAATAGATATAGCAGAACAAATAACAAAAAAATTACCCTCTTCTTTAGAAGAACTTCTATCACAAAAATTTATAGTAGATGAATCAATGACGGTGGATGAATATAAAAATATTTTGATACAACAATTTGGCGAAAACATTCAAATTAAAAGGATGAAGTTAATAGAAAAAATAAAAAATGCTTCTTATGGAATATATATTCACATGGGAGGAAAGATAGTATCAATAGTAGAAATAGAGGGAGCAGAAGATCAAACAGTTCTTGCTAAAGATATAGCCATGCATGTAGCAGCAGAAAGTCCTCGTTATTTACAACCAGAAGAGATCGAAAAAGATGTTTTAGAAAAAGAAAAAGAGATAGCTTTTTCTCAAGTTAAAGATAAACCTCCTCATATTAAAGACAAAATTGTAGAAGGAAAAATTAAAGCATTTTATGATGAAGTTTGTCTGCTTCGACAAAAATTTATTAAAGATCCATCTGTAACAATAAAAGAAGTTATAGAAAAAATTTCAAAAGATATAAATAAAGCTATTTTAATAAAACGTTTTTGGTGTTGGAAAATTGGAGAATAATATGATAGCTAATGAGATAAAAAATGATATGCAAATAGCTGTAGATCATTTTAAAAAAGAGATTTCAACAATTCGTACTAACAGAGCAAATCCTGCTATGGTAGAAGGAATATTTGTTGAAGTTTATGGAACAAAAATGAGGTTAAAAGATCTAGCAAATATAACAATTCCAGAATCTCGACAACTTTTAATAACCCCTTTTGATATAAATAATATTAAAATTATTGCAAAAGCTATTGAACAAGCTAATTTAAATCTTCAACCAAAAATAGAAACAAACTCAATTAGAATAAATATTCCTCCTATGGATGAAACAATTAGAAAAGAAATGGCTAAAAAATGTAAAAAGTATGGAGAAGATGCAAAAATTGCTGTACGAGAAGTGAGAAGAAAATATAATGAAATATTAAAAAAACAAAAAGTAAAGGGAGAACTCTCTGAAGATATGCTTAGAAAAGAAGAAAAATCTATTCAAGACTTTACAAATAGATTTTGTAATGAAATAGATAAGATTATTGTTAACAAAGAAAAAGAACTTTTAGCGATTTAAGATTGTAATAAATCTATCTCACAAGTAAGATGAAAATTTGGCCCCATCGTCTAGTCAGGTCTAGGACACTGGATTTTCATTCCAATAACAGGGGTTCGAATCCCCTTGGGGTCACAAATGAGGCTTTAGCTCAGTTGGTAGAGCAATTCCCTTTTAAGGAATGGGTCGAAGGTTCGAGCCCTTCAAGCCTCATTTTTTATTTTTAGTCTTATAGTTAAATTTTAAGATAATTCTGAATAACAAAAAAATATTTAAAAGCCATATAAATAACAATAGTCTAAGTAGAGTTATGCAAAGGCTTTTGTTAATTATTCTATTTTAACAGTCAATTTAATAACGCTGTTAAAATAAAACCAAAAGCATACCCTTTTTTAACTATAAAATAATAAGAAATAAAATGTGCTTTTTTATTTAGGTTCAAATCTCTGATTCAATTTTGCAGAGTTACCATCTACATAGATCTCGCAGGGTATTAATTTTTCCTCCCTTCTTTCCATTCTGCTTATTTGTCAATCCTGAAAGACCAGTTGGGGTAGAAGTTGGGGTAGATGGTCCTCTTCCATCAGGTCTATAAATCGCTGCTACAGCAACAGCAGCAACAACGCCCAAAAAAACATAACCTACAATTTCTGCTACATCTTTTACTACATCTTTCCAAATTGGACCTTCGATTGAAGAATTTTTATCATTACTTATAATTGACATATTCATCTTCTTTTTGTAAAAAATACTGTCAATAAACTAAACCCAAATTTTAATTTAACTTGATTTTCATGTTTTAGCAAGCTATTAATTTTTATTTTTTTTAGTTTTAAAGAAGGTTTTTTTTATTATTAAAATTCTGGAAAAAAGTAGAGCATTATCTCTGGAATTTAAGAAAGCCTTGACGTATAGAAGTATTGCTAATTTTTTTATTAATTTATTAGCTGGATTAGTAGCTCACTCTCATCAACAAAAAAAATCATAGATAAAAAAGTATCGAGAAGTTAAATATCGATTCCTACTATCATTTTTTTACTTCTACAATATTTCCCGTAATATTATTTTTTAAAAGTTCTACTATTTTAAAAGCTACTTTTTCAGGAGAAAGAAGCAGACGTTTTTCCTCCTCAGGAAAATTTTCTCTTCTCATTTTAGTATTTGTTCTGCTTGGAATCACAGCATTAACATTTAAAGCTAAAAATTCTTCCGAAAGCGCTTGAGTAAAATTAACAACAGCTGCTTTAGTAGCTGAATAAACCGAAAGTAATTTTCTCCCCCTAGAATACGCAGAGGAAGCAACATTTATTATATGCCCCCCCTTTTTTATTTTTGCTTCTTTACAACAAAGAATTAATCCTAATAAATTTACCTCAATTAAATTTTTAATATCTTCGTATCTCATATTCTTCAATAAATCTCTTTTTAAAATACCTGCACAATTAATAAGTCCATCGATTTTATTATATTTTTTAAAAATATTTGCAAAAATATTTTTTATACTTTTTTGATCTCTTAAATCTAATTTAATTTCAGAATTTCTAGAAAGAGGTATAACCTCTGCTTTTTCTTTTTTTAAAAGTTGCAATATCTGAAATCCTATTCCTCCAGATGCTCCTACTAAAACAAATTTTTTATTTTTTAATATTTTTTTCTGTGGAGATGTCTTATAAGTCTTAATACGAAAAATCTGTTCAGCAATAAATAGATCTAAAGATGTTGTTATTTTTATATTGTATTCATCTCCCTTCACTAGATAAACATCATATCCTGCATTTAATACTAAAGAACAATCATCCGATGAATCTATTATCTTGCTTTTAAGAGCTTTTTTATGAGCTTTTTTTATTATCTCGTAATCAAAAGTTTGGGGAGTTTGTCCTCTAAAAATAGTATTTCTTTTAGGAATATGATCTATTTTATTTAGATTGTTTACTTGAACAATGGTGTCATAACTATTTATACAAGTATCTACAGCTTTATATCTTATAGCTTTTTCTATATTTTTTAAAATTATATCCTCTGAAATAAAAGGACGAACTCCATCATGTATCATCACTATATTGGTATCTTTTTTACATTGTAAAAGAGCATTATATACTGATAGCTGTCTTGTTTTACCTGCTTCAATAAGCTTTATTTTAAAAGAAATAGATTTTTTTATTCTTTCAAAATAAATTTTATCAGAAACTATTATAATCTCATCAAATATCTTTAATTTTTTAAAAGGCTCTAAAGTGTGTAGATAAACCTCTTTTCCTGCTAGCATATGAAATTGTTTTGGAATAAAACTTTTAAAACGATTTCCTTGCCCTCCAATTAAAATAATCGCAACAATTTTTACATCTTTCAAAAATTTTTTATCCATAAATCTTATTATACTTTAATATTTCATTTGAAAAAAGTTTCTTTATATTCAACTGATCAGCTCTCTATTTTGATAATATTTTAAAATATCTCTATAATAAGCTGCTTTTTTAAACTTAAGCTCTTTAGCTGCCTTTTTCATCTTTCTTTCATATTCTTTTATTTTACTTTCTATATCATCAATATTGTAAAGCAGTTTTACATCTTCTTTTTCTTTTATAAATCCAAAGGTATCCTCTAAATTTTCAAAGTTTGTTTTTATAACAGTTTTAGGAATAATATTGTGCTCTTTATTATAATCCATCTGTTTTTTCCTTCTTTTTTGGGTTATTTCAACTGCTTTTTCTATAGATTTTGTCTTCTTATCAGCATACATAATAACCCTACCATTTTTATTTCGAGAAGCTCTACCACATATTTGTATTAAAGAAGTTTCACTTCTCAAAAACCCTTCTTTATCTGCATCTAAAACTGCAACTAAAGAAACCTCAGGAATATCTAATCCCTCTCTTAAAAGGTTTATTCCTACTAAAACATCAAACTCTTTTTTTCTTAATGATTTTATTATTCTTATCCTTTCCAAAGTATTTATATCGGAATGTAGATATTTTGTCTTTACATCTATTTCATTCAAATATTCAGAAAGTTCTTCAGCTAATTTTTTAGTTAAAACAGTAACTAAAACCCTCCCTCCCTTTTTAGTTTCTATTCTTATCTCTTCTAATATATCATCTACTTGCCCTTCACAAGAACGAACTTCTATCGATGGGTCTAATAAAAAAGTTGGGCGAATAACTTGCTCTATAATCTCATTTTTTGAATCTTCTATTTCCCACTTACTAGGAGTGGCAGAAACATAAATAACTTTATTTATCTTATTATAAAACTCTTCAAATTTTAAAGGTCTATTATCATAAGCAGAGGGGAGTCTAAAACCAAACTCTACTAAAGCTTTTTTTCTAGATCTATCTCCATTATACATAGCATTTAATTGTGGAATAGTTTGATGAGATTCATCAATAAACAATAAAAAATCTTTAGGAAAATAATCTAAAAGGCAAGGGGAAGGCTCCCCAATATCTCTATCACTAAAATGTCTAGAATAATTTTCAATACCCTTGCAAAATCCTATCTCTTTTATCATCTCTATATCATGAAAAGTTCTTTCTTCTATTCTGTCTCTTTCTACTAACTTATTCTCTCTTTCAAAATATTTTATTCTCTCCTTCAACTCTTTTTTGATAGAATTAATAGAATAATTCTTTATATCTTTAGGAATTACGTAATGAGAAGCTGGATAAATATCTATTTCATATAGATTATCTATTTTTTCTCCTGTCAAAAAATCAATTTTTGAGATTTTTTCAATTTTATTATCAAAAAATTCTACTCTATATGCTCTATCATCCTCATCTGCCAAAACTATCTCAACAACATCCCCTCTAACTCTAAAAGTTCTTCTCGATAAAACTAAGCTCCGATTATAATGCAGATCAACAAGATTAAGTAATAGGTCCTCTCTTTTTATTTTTTGATTTTTTTTAAGATTAAAAACCATTTTTTTATAATATTCTGGAAGTCCTAATCCATAAATACATGAAACAGAAGAGACAATAATAACATCTTTTCTTGCCGTTAAAGATCTGGTAGCACTAAGCCTCATCTTATCTATTTTATCATTAATAGAAAGATCTTTTTCAATATATGTATCTGTCCTTGGAATATATGCTTCAGGTTGATAATAATCATAATATGAAACAAAATATTCTACCGCATTGTTAGGAAAAAAAAATTTAAATTCTTGATAAAGCTGAGCTGCTAATGTTTTGTTATGAGCTAGAATTAAAACAGGTTTTTTTATCCTGTTTATAACATGAGCCATAGTAAATGTTTTACCAGATCCTGTAATACCTAATAAAACTTGTGCTCTTTCTCCTTTTTTTATATTTCTTGTAAGTGTATTTATTGCATCTCCTTGATCCCCACAAGGAATAAATTTTGTTTTTAACTCAAACATCTATTTTTTTTTTAACTCTTTTAACTTCTTGTTTCATTCTTCCCAATTTATATCCGTCATAATCTACAAAATTAAAAAATCTTTTAAATTCCGGGATCTTTGAAGAAACTATTTTAGCCATATCTTGTGCTATAAAACGATAAGTAGGATGCCCTGCAGGAGATGATCTAAGCTCGCAAAACCATTGAAGTTCTCTTAAATTTAAAGAAAAGAACCATCTCATATTATAAGCAAAAGGAACAACATATTGAGCTTCTTCTGGAAATTCTTCTGACATAAGATCATAAGCTTCTTTTGCTTTTTCCATAGCATATCTATAATCTTTTTCCATTTTAGTATTTTTTATCTCTTCAGGAATAAAATATCCATAATTACATGTTAAAAACTGCCTTTCTTGAGTAAGAATTCTATGTCTTTGTAGGTCTCTATAAACACCAAAATCTGCTATTATTTCAAAAATAAAATATGAGAGCTCCAAAGCTCTAGGAGATTTATCTCTTCTATTTTTTCTAAAAATTGAAGCAACCTCTAATATTTTCTCTAATTCTTTTTTTGGAAGAGTTTTGCAATACTCTTCTAGTTCTTTAAAACTTTTATCAGAATTTTCAAAAAGTAAAGCTGCTGCTATTTTGTATACACTATTTACATCATAATCGATAAGGCTAACTTTTGGTTTCGATAAAAAATCATCCAATCTTATATCTGCTTTATATAACATTTTTAAACTTTGTCTCATCTGTTCTACATATAAATAGTAAGACTTAAAATATTTACTGGAAGGATCCGCTCTCCTGATAAAAGAGGGGATCTCTTTAGAAAGTTCTAAAAATGCCTTTTTACCTATATCTTGAATTTCTGTTAAATTAGAAGAATTTAATTTACGAATCAGATAATCAAAAAACCTTCCATTTCCAAAAATTCCCATATTAGTATAAGTACTAGCAGGTAAAATCCCTCTTAGACAATCTAATACTTTTGCTTTTAAAGCTGAAGCATATGCCTCTTTAGACACATCATATTCTTTAGGAAATTTTTTCCTTATCAACTCTGTTAGAGGAGAAATCAATCTGCTATAAGTATCAAACAAAAGATTACAAGTATCTAAATAAATATTTCTATAGGCAGATGTCATTAAAACAAGTTCTTTATAAAAGAGATATTCTCCATCTATTTTCTTATCAAAATAAATATATCTCGTAGATTTTTCTAAAGGAGATCCTCCAATACGACAATCTTCAATAACTTTAGCTGCGATCATAGAAATATTTTCCATAGCAAGATGAGCTCCTCCTAATTCTGCTATAGAATCATCTCCATAACCATCCAATATTCTATCATAAAAATCTTTAGCTCTTTTTACATTTGCATATTCTTTTTTTAATTCTAAATCTTTATCGTTAATAAATTCTTTTAAAAGAAGCTCTCTTAATCCTAATGAAGACCTCGAATATCTAGAAAATAAAGCTCCTTTAACAACTTCTGGTAAATTTCTTAGAACAAAGATGTTGCTATTTGCATTAGAAACATAATTTTTTAAAATTTCTTCCATTATTAGCTCTCTTTTTAACAAAAATAGAGTGCCATAGAAATAGTGCTATATCAAGACAAATTTTATAAGGAAAAATAAAAAAGACCCAAAAATATATTTTGGGTCTTTAAAAAAAGAATTTTTGTTAGAAATCAAATCTTAAAGTAAATGTTAATCCATGTAATGTAAGATCAGGCATTGCATTATCTCCATGATACTGAGAAGATCTCTTTATTTGACCAATATAATACTGATTTAAAAAGTATTGTATTTCATATCCAGCAGAAAGATCTACATGCCATTCATGATTAGAGAAATATTTTCCCCATCCAAATCCTAAACATGCTTCAAAGCAAGGATTAAAAAGATAATCTTTAACTTTTTCTTTAGTTAATCTTTCTACAGTAACAGCTACAGTTGTATTAGTTTGAACAGGAAGAACCTGTTTTATCTTAGTTTTATAATGTTGATAAAATAAACTTGCAGCTACATTTCCGAAAAGTCTAAACCCTTCTCCTAAAAACCAGTTAGTATCTAAACCAGCTCTTGGACCTAAAAGCCATGTATCGCTCTCTTCTTTAAGATAGACATAGCCTTCTTCAGTCAATCCAAGATTCCAAGAATTGATTTTAGTATTATTTTTTTGTTTAATCCACCCTGTTCTTGCTCCAACATGTGGCTTAAATGTAAGTTTTGTTCCTACATAATAAGGACGACCAAGTTCCATATCTAAAAGATTTATATAAAACTTTGATCTTTCTCTAACATAAGACAATCTATTGTAGCTAGGTGCAAACGCTCCATCATCTGGACCCTCAGGTATCAAAAAGGGAGCAGACAACTCTACAGAAGCATCTAAAGGTTCTGATACTGAAGTACTAGAAGTATCACTAGTTGTTAATCTAGTATATTCAAAGAAAAGATTCCAATTATCCATATCAGTATTTGTTCCAAGACCTACTTTAAAGCCTGGATGATAATCAAAATTTACCAAATGAGTTTTTTCTGTAACTTCAGTAGAATAGTAATATAATATTCCTGCCTCATCACCAATATTTTCCCATGCATATGGAAGATACATTTTTGGTTGCCAATAGATAAATGATGCTGTGATAAAATAATCCCAAGCTCCTTTAACATCTATACGAGCTGGAGAATTATATCCCTTCATCATCTGCTCTTCACTTACTGCATATCCTTGATCATATTGTGGTTTTTCATTTTTTTTAGCATCACCTTTATCATATTTAGGTAATGGTTTTTCATTATTACCTTTTGCAAAAGCAAAAACTACTAATATCAAGGGTATGATTTGAAAAAATTTTTTCTTCATTTTTTCTTCCTCCATTAAAAAAACTTTATAAAACTAGCCAATTGCTAATTTATACTCTTACTTTTTTTATAAAAGAAAAAATGTAATTTAATCAAGTTTTTTTTATTTTTGCAAAAATAATAAGACCCAAAAAAAATAATATTTTTGGGTCTCAAAACAGAATTTTTAATTAAAAATCAAATCTTAAATTAAATGTTAATCCATGCAAAGTTAGATCTGGCATTGTTTTGTCTTCATTTGAAAAAGAATTATTTTTTATCTCTCCTATGTAATATTGATTTAAAAAATGTTGTATCTCATATCCCAAAGAAAAATCTACATACCACTCACTATTAGAAAAATATTGTCCCCAGCCAAATCCAATAAAAGCTTCAAAGCAGGGGTTAAAAAGATAATCTTTAACTTTATTTTTATCTAATCTTCTTTCTGTAACATCTACTGTTTCATTACTTTGAACAGGTAAGACCTCTTTTACATCAATTTTATAATGCTGATAAAACAAGCTCGCAGCTATATTTGCAATCATTCTAAATTTTCTACCTAAACACCAATTAGTATCTATTCCTGCTCGTGGCCCCAAAAGCCAGCTATCACTTTTTTCTTTATAATATACATATGCTTCTTCTGTTAACGAAGCATTCCAACTCTTAATTTTAGTATTATTTTTTTGTTCAATCCATCCTGCTCTTACTCCCACATGTGGTTTAAATGTAAGTTTTGTTCCTACATAATAAGGACGACCTAGTTCCATATCTAAAAGATTTATATAAAATTTTGATCTATTTCTAATATATGATGACCGCTGAGCAACCGGATTAAACTCATCTTTATCTCCATAAGGTATCTTATAATAATCATCGGGAAACAATAATCTAAAAACATTCAAAGGTTCAGAAATCCTTTTGCTAGATGTATCTCTAGTTGTAAGTCTAGTATATTCAAAAAAAAGATTCCAATCATCCATATCCGTATTTGTTCCAAAACCTACCTTAAATCCTGGATGATAATCAAAATTTGTTAAATGTGTCTTCTCTTCCAACTCATAAGAATAATAATAGGATGTTCCCTCGCCATCTCCTATCAATTCATATCCATATGGAAGATACATCTTTGGTTGCCAATAGATAAATGATGCTGTGATATAATAATCCCATGCTCCTTTAACATCTATACGAGCTGGAGAATTGTATACTTTCATCATTTGATCTTCCTGTACATCATACCCCTGATCATAAAGAACCTCAGAATCTTTATTTTTACCCATATCATTACCGGTTTTATCATTTGCAAAAGCAAAAAATATAACCAACAAGGGTATAATTTGAAAAAATTTTTTCTTCATTTTTTCTTCCTCCATTAAAAAAACTTAAAAAATCAGCTTATTACTGATCTATATTTTTGTTTTCCTTATAAATAAAATGATAAATTTAAATAAAGCAATTTTGTAAAAAATTTAAAATTCAATAGTAATTGAAAAAATTTTTTACTTAAAAATTAAGACTTAAATCAATAGTTAATAATATTTATTGTGACACTCTTTAATATAGATGCTTTTTAAACACTTTAAGAGCTATTAAAACTAAATAATTTTTTATAAAATAAAAAAGACCCAAACATAGTTGGGTCCTTAAAAAATAAAATTTCTTTTTTTTAGAAATCAAATCTTAAAGAAACTGTCAATCCATGTAATGTAAGATCAGGCATTGCATTATCTCCATTATGCTGAGAAAATCTCTTTATTTGACCTATATAATACTGATTTAAGAAATATTGTATTTCATATCCAGCAGAAAGATCTACATGCCATTCATGGTTAGAGAAATATTTTCCCCAGCCAAATCCTAAAAATGCTTCAAAGCAAGGATTAAAAAGATAATCTTTAACTTTTTCTTTAGTTAATCTTTCTACAGTAACAGCTACAGTTGTATTAGTTTGCACAGGCAGAACCTGTTTTATATCAATTTTATAATGTTGATAAAATAAACTTGCAGCTACATTTCCAAATAATCTAAAACCTTCTCCTAAATGCCAGTTGGTGTCTAATCCAACTCTTGGGCCTAAAAGCCATGTATCACTTTTTTCCTTAAGATAAACATAACCTTCTTCAGTCTTTCCATAATTCCAAGCATTAATCTTAGTATTATTTTTTTGTTTAATCCATCCAGCTCTTGCTCCTACATATGGTTTAAAGGTAAGTTTTGTTCCTACATAGCAAGGACGTCCTAATTCCATATCTAAAAGATTTATATAAAATTTTGATCTTGCTCTCACATAAGACAATCCATAGTCAGTAGGCATAAATGCTCCACCATCTGAACCCTCAGGTATGTAAAAGGGAGCATATAGCATTATAGAAACATCTAAAGGTTCTGATACAGAAGTACTAGAAGTATCACTAGTTGTAAGTCTGGTATATTCAAAGAAAAGATTCCAATCATCCATATCAGTATTTGTTCCAAGACCTACTTTAAATCCAGGATGATAATCAAAATTTACCAAATGAGTTTTTTCTGTAAGTACATCAGAATAAAGATACTCCGTTCCTGCCTCATCACCAATTCTTTCCCATGCATATGGAAGATACATTTTTGGTTGCCAGTAGATGAATGAACCAGAAATATAATAATCCCATGCACCTTTAACATCAATGCGAGCAGAAGTATTATATCCACCAGCCATAACATCTTGTCCCACTCCATAACCTTGGTCATATTGTGGTTTTTCTGTTTCTATTTTTTCCTCCTGTGTAAAAGCAATACTTGCTAACACAACAGGCAGTATTAAAAAATATTTGTTTTTCATTATTTTCTCCTGATTAAAATATCAGATTTTCCAATTATTTTATTTTTCTTATTTTTTGGTAAACAAAAAAGTAAAAAATTTTTCAATTTTTCAAAATAACCATCTTTTAATGATGAATTCTTTTTCATTTTTTATCACAGTATTTGTCAATTTTTTATCTCTTAAAATCTCTTCCAACCTATCACTAAGAGCTATCTTAATAACTCCTTTCCCTTCTCTACTTTCAATAACACAATTAGAATCCAAAATTACAATTACATGTCTAATATATAAAATCACATCTAAGGGTTTTAATCTAGTTTTTATTTCATTTATTTTTAATTTTTCAAAATCTAATACCTTCCCAAAATTTTCATACATCATCCAACTAGTGTTTCTAGGAGTGTAACCATTAGTTATTTCATAAAGAAGACCTGAACAATCTAATCCTTTAAGAATCCATTTATCTTTTAATTTTTTTTTTATATTTTTTTTTGGAGGATAAAAATAAAGCATCTCTTTAATTCCTTCAGAAATATTTCCTCCCCAAAAATAGTTTTTTCCAACTCTTTCTTCTAATCTATCTATCAATGTTGTTTTATTTATTTTTAAAAATTCATTTTTATTTTTTTTAAAACTTGGTCTTACAAAACGACTATCGATATAAAGATTTTTATTGCTAGGATATTCTTTTATAATAACCTGATAAATTTTATGTTTAAAAAAAGTTTTAAAAACCTTGGTAACCATAAAAATAGTTCCTTTTAAAGCTATATATTCCAAAGATCTCATATGTCCTTTTTTATCGAGATCTAAACTATTTCCTTCTTCTTTCCCAAAAATTTCTTTTATGAAAAAAGTATTAAAAACAGGAGTGGGTATAATACTTTCAAAATACATCTAATTCCATTTAATAAAATTTTATTTTAAGATAAAATTAGAGATGTTTAAAAGAACTTTTTTAATATTGATTATAATCCTTACCTCTTGCCAAAAAAAACATATAAATTCTTTAAAAATAAATATAGTCAACGAAATTACTTGTTTAGATCCACGAAAAGTAAGGGATTTAAATTCTATTTCTGTTATGAAAATGCTTTTTGAAGGATTAACAAGATTTTCCAAAGAAGGAAATATAGAATTAGCATTAGCAAAAGATGTAAAAATTTCTAAAGATTTAAAAAAATATATTTTTCATTTAAAAAAAAGTTATTGGACTGATGGGCAAAAACTTACCTCTTATGATTTTGCATATAGCTTGAAAAAAGCCTTGTCTCCATCTTTTTCATCTACTATGAGATACAAGTTATTTATCATAAAAAATGCTAAAAAGGCATTTGAAAAAAAAGTTGAACTCGAAAAAATAGGAATCGCAACACCTGATCCTTATACTTTAATTATAGAATTAGAAAGACCTTCTCCCTACTTTTTAGAACTTTTAACAATGCCAATTTTTTTCCCCATAGCAAAACATATAGATGAAAAAAATAAAGAATGGATAGAAAACGAATCTATATATGTAGGAAATGGACCTTTTAAAATAAAAAAATGGAAACATCAAAATAAACTTATTTTAGTGAAAAATGAAAAATATTGGGATAATAAAAAAGTAAAATTAAAAAAAATAATTCTTTTTATGGTATCCCAAGAAACAGAATTAAATATGTTTGAAGCAGGTCAATTAGATTGGGCAGGCTCTCCTTTTTCTAATCTTCCCTTAGGAGCATTAGAAAATCTTTTTAAATCAAAAATCTTTTACAAAAAACCCTTTTTAGGAACTTCTTTTTTAAGAATAAATGTTGATTGGGTAAAAAAATTTTTCCCAATAAAAGAAACACAAATAATTTTTAGAAAGATTTTATCAAACACAATAAATAGAGAATCCATCTCAAAACATATTCTTTTAAATTCCCAACCTCCTGCAAACTCTTTTTTACCTCCTTTTACAGGGATACTTTATCATGAAAAAAAAATAGATAAATTTTTAAAAATTCCTAAAAATATGAATATTGAAATTATTTATGTGCATAGTGATCGTAACCATCTAATAGCTCAAGAAATTCAAAGAGCATGGGAAGATAATTTAAAAATTAAAATAATATTAAAACCTTTAGAATCAAAAATATTCTTTAATAAGCTATATTCCTCTTCCTATCAGATAGCTCTAGGATCTTGGATTGCTGATTATAATGATCCTTTAAATTTTTTAGAAGTATTTAAATTTAAAGATAATGGAACTAACAATACTTGTTGGGAAAATATAAAATATATCAATTTTTTAAATTTAGCAGATCAATGTATTGATTTGGAAAAAAGGAAAAAATTTATCATCAAAGCTCAGGAGATCCTTTTAGAAGAAAAACCTATAATTCCTCTTTATTATTTAAATATGTGTTTTTTAAAAAGAAAAAATGTAAAAGATGTAATAATATCACAATTAGGATATGCTGATTTTAGATGGGCATATTTAGAAAATTGAGGTTTCTATGAAAAAAAGTATTATTTTTTCTTTGTTATTTAAATCTCTTTTTGCCTATTCCCTTTTTTTAATTAATGATAGTCCTTTTCAACTAACAGCCATAATACAAGGAGCAAATGGGATGTTTTTAGGTCAAGAAATACTGCAAGCAGGAGAACAAAAACAATGGTCTACCGATATAAAAAGAACTGAAATAAAAGAAATTTATAATGCTCAATTTTCTCTTACTCCTTTTACTGTTATATGGAAATGCTCTTATGAAGGATACTATTCTATTTGTACTGAAATATCTCCTGGTGCTACGGTAAGAGCTAATTTCTGCCTTGGATCAAAAACATGCACTCCCAAGCCAAAAGAAGACACTACAGAAGAAAAGGATTAATTTAAAAGAGAGCTATTTCATCTAAAATTTTATCATGTTTCTCAAAAGGAAGATCTTTTTCATAAAACTGTTCCTTAAATCCTAGTCCTAAAGTATAAATTTTTCTTTCTTCTATTCTATCTATCAATAAATCATAGTATCCCTGGCCATATCCTAACCTTCTTTTATTATGATCAAATGCCAATCCTGGAACTAAAATCATATCAACATTCTCAGTTTTTTTACATTTTTCTACTATTGGTTCTAAAAGATTGAATGATCTATTTAATTTTAAATTTCTTAAATAATCCACTTTGTATATTTCTAAATCTTTTGTAAAAAAAAGTCTTTTTGATAAAGCTAAAAATTTATTAAATCTCCAAATATTTATTTCCTCTTTTTTGCTAGCAAAAGATAAAATATTTTTGTAGAAAACAGCTTTGTTCATTAAAAATGTAAAAGCTTTTTCTTCAGCTTTTTTTCTTCTCTTTTCAGAAATATTTTCCCTTGTTTCTTTAAAAAGCTTTCTTAAATTTTTTTTAGAAAGATTCATCTTGTGGAATTCTATTTATATATTTTATTGATTTTACAAAATTTCCCTTCTCATCAAAAAGGGTAGCTGTACCATTTCCATCATAAACTTCCGTTATTGGCTCATTCTCACCCTTTTTATAATATTTCCCTTCAATCAAAAAATCATTTTCATATCTCTCTGCTAACATCAGATGCCCATCTTCATACCATGCCGAACTTATTCCATTTTTTTTATTTTGAGCCATCTCTTTTTGTGATTGAATAATAAAATTAGGATACCATGTTTTAACAACTCCTTGGATGACTCCTTCTATCCAAGGTATAGAAATTTTAGGAGTTTCTTTTTGTAAATAATATTCTATTTCTTCTCCATGTTTTTTCCCCTCTTTCATATAAAAAATTTTATAAAGCTTTCCTTTTTTAAATATCTTTACTCTTCCTTCTGGCTGTCCTTCTTTATATTCAACCAACCTATCTAATCCTTTATCTGAAAAAATAGCTTTCTCTCCTTTCTTATCAACCACTTTAGAGATAATTTCTCCATTTTTATCATAATAAATACCTTTTAAAAGATCTCCCTCTTGATATATTTCAAAAAAAGCAAGTTTATCTTTTTTCCAAAACCCTTTAGCTACCCCTTCTTTTTTACCTTTTGAATAAAAACTTTTTTGTTTTAAATCTCCCTCTTTTTTAAATTCTAAAACCTCTCCTTCAATATTGTTTTTCAAATAATTCAATATTTTTTTTATCTTTCCATTAGAAAAATAATAAATGGCCTTTCCTTCTAATTCTCCCTTATCATATTTAAATTCAGAAATTAAATTACCTTTATCATCCCATGCTTTACACATTCCATCAAAAATCCAGTCTTTTTGACTAAAAAAAGAAAGCTCAAAAGATCCTCCTACAATATTTGCTTCAACTGCCAATATTCCATTTGGATACCACTGTTTATATTTTCCAAAAGCTCTACCATTAACTCCTTCCAAATATTGATTTATTATTCCATTCTCATAATAACTTGTAATTTTAGAAATTCTCTTACCAAATTTATTTTCTTTAAAGATCCTAATAACTTTTTTATAAGGTTGAGAAGAGATAAAATTTACTTTTTCATATTTTTTTAGTCTCTCTTTTGAAGAAACGGTTTCATTAAAGCCATTTCTATCATTTATCTGAATGCAAACAAGATCTTCTTTTTGATATTTTGTTGCACATCCCATTAAAATAAATAAAAAAACTATTTTTTTAATTTTCATAAAACTCTCTTTTAATCAGTGAAAGATTATTTAAAATAAAGCTATTTTTATTTTTTTTAGTAATAGTAATTCTTTGAATTTGAAAGAATGGAGATCGATCTATGGGGTTATATTCAGAAATTGAAACATCTTCAAGAATAGCTAATATCCTCTTTATATCATCTCTTTCCACCTCAATTTCATTTTGTTGTTGCTCTATACTTTCCTTAAAATTTAAACATGAACTTGTTTTGTTTTCTTTAAAAAAAAGTTTATTTTGTCCTCCTTCTAAAAAAGAGCGTCTTTTTTTAAGTTTTTTTGATGAAGCAAATGCTGGATGAGTTAAAATAATTTTAATCTTATTTTTGTTGTCATTCATAAATATGAGACTTTCTATATTGTTGGTAACAAAATAAGGATCAAATTTCTGATATTTTTTAAAAAAATTTTTTTTTATTTTTCTAGAAAAATAACTTTTTGTAGCTTTATCATATACCCTTTCAAATTGCTTTTCTAAAGATTTTATTTTTTTAATTTTTATCCCCAATATTAAAGTAGATGTTAAAATTGGAATAAAAGAGAAAAGCAAAAAAAAATAAAAATTTTTTTTAATAAAAAGTTTTTTTCCTATACTTTCAATCCACATAATACAGATCCTTTATTTGCAACATTTTTAAAAAAAATGAGATCTTATATAATTCTTCTTCTTCTTGCCAACTTATCTTTTCATTTTGATCAATAATATTCTTTTCTAAAAAAAGATCTTCATAAAATTTTTTTGCTATAATTTTATCTTTTATCTTTAACTTTAATGACACCTTTACTCTATATTTTTTATTCCTCTCCTTATTTTTAGGAAAATCGATAATCTGATAATCAAAAAAAACTATTTCTACATCTTTAAAAAGTGGATTCTTATGCATCCAATTTAAAAACAAACTCACCTTAGGAGCTAAAGGAAGAGGTAAAAAAAATTTTTCTTCTTTTGTAATCTTTTCTTCAATCTCCTTCAATGATATTTTCATCTTCTTTGATAACTTTTGAGAATCTACATTCTCCATTTTTTTCAAAAGAAAAAAATTTTTTCTCAAAATATTTTTTCTTATTTTTAAAATATTTTCCCCTTTAAAAAAAATTATAAAAGAAAAAATCAAAGAGGATAAAAGAAAAATTAAACTAAAACAAAGATAATTTTTTAAAGACCTTCTTGAAGTATATTCCTCTTTTCTAAATTGAATTGATAAATTATCTTTTTCTAAAAATTCTAATGCTAGCCCTATACTTATAGCAAAGGGAAAAAACTCTTTTTTTTCTGAAGATAAAATCCTTGAAATAAAATTTCTATTTTTTGAAAGAAACATTTCTTCTATCCATTCTATTTTAGTAATATCCCCAGTAATCATAAGAGGTATTTTTTTTCCTTTTTCTATTGAGGAATAAAAAAATTTAGAAACTTCATTAAAAAATTCTAAATTTTTACTATTCTCCTCTAAATCTTTCTTTCCAATTTTTATACAATAAGTCGATTTTGGAAAACTATTTTCTATTAATGTAAGATGTGTAAAAAGGTAATCAATGTGTATCAAAAAAGCTTCATTATTATGGGGAAAACAAAAATTAAAAAATCTCATTTGAGCTTGAGAAATAGAGGTTACTATATCTGGATCAATTTTAATATCCTCCATCTTCTTTAAATGTTCTTCTAAAGATTTTTTTGTAGTAATATAAAAAGAGAGTTCTATATTTTTTCCCCATCTATTACTTATTATGGTATTAATAATAACATCTTTTTTATCAAAAGAGGAGATAGAGGCCTCTTGGAAAGGCAAACTCTTTTTTAAGTCTTTTCTATTTAATTCAACAACTTTTTTCTTTATCAAAATATTTTTTGAAGAGAGTCCACTTACTATGTAAGAATATTTTTTAATAAAAGAATCCTCTTTATTATATTTAAAACATTGAATCTTCCTTTTTCTATTTAAAACAGCAAGATATATTTTCGTCCCATCTAAATGTACACCTAATATTTTCATATGTTATTCCATTTTAAACAAAAATATATTTTATAAAAATAAAATTGATATCTATAACAAAAATCTGTATTGTAATATAATTAATAAATGATTGCGAATACAATAAATTTATTTTTTATAACTTACACTTTAATGCTTTTTGTAAGAATACTTGGGTCTTGGTTTCCTGCTTTATCTCGTTACCCCATAATGCATTTTGTATATCACTATACAGAACCTTATTTAAAAATCTTTAGAAAAATACTTCCTCCTCTAGGCGGGGTGATAGATTTAAGTCCTTTATTAGCTTTTTTTGCTTTAAAACTACTTCAATCTTTTTTATTAAGTATTTTTAGATGAAAATAAAATTAAAAATTATAGTGAAAGGAGATGTGCAAGGAGTTTTTTTCAGAGCTCATGCAAAAAAATATGCTGAAAATCTTTCTATTACAGGATATGCAAAAAATTTAATAAATGGAGATGTCGAAATAATAGCTCTAGGAGAAAAAGTTAAATTAGAAGAATTTTTAGAAAAAATAAAAAAAGATCCAGGATACGGTAGAATAGATAAAATTGAAACTTTTTTTTCTGAAGTTGATAAAAACTTTGAAGATTTTAAAATTTTTTAAAAAATTGTTTTTTTAAGAATAACAAAAATCTTGTATCTTTTTTATCAAATATTTTTTAAAATTAATAAAAAAATTTTTGGAGAAAAATATGAGTTTACCAACAATTGATAGTTTAATAAAAGAAATATCTTCTT
>LJUH01000047.1 GCA_001303765.1 Chlamydiae bacterium SM23_39 | reverse complement strand
AAAAATTTATTTTTTAAAACTTTTATTTTATTAACTATAATTTTCTATGCTGGCTATTGTAAAGCTGAAGAAAAAAATTCTATACCATATGATGCAGATCTTTTTAAAAAAGACACAACAGTTACTTTTTTAGATTTAGAATTTTTATATTGGACTGCAAATGCAGGCAATTTAGAATATTCTTTTAAATATGATAAAAACATTTCAGATGTGGATACAATATATGGAGTCGGAAAATTTAAATTTGCAGATTATGATTATAATCCTGGCTTTAGAATAGCTTTAGGCTGGTTTAACGCTCCTAAATATTGGCAAATATATTCTCAATTTACCTGGGTCAAAATAAAAGGAAAAAATAGTTCAACTGAAGATATCTCAAATATTCTAGTTGCAACTTTTCCTCAAGCAGCAATTTTAGATGATAGATTATCAAAAGCTAAAAGCAGTTTAAAGCTTAACAACGAAATTGGAGATATATTAATTTCCAGAGTCTTTATTCCAAATCCTCATCTAAGATTACGCCTTCTTGGTGGGCTTACTGGAGGAAGAATAAAACAAAGATGGAAAATAGATTATATAGACGTGGAACTTCAAAAAGAAAAAGTATTAAATCAATTCAAATTTTTAGGTATTGGTTTTAGAGCAGGATTAGATTTTGATTGGTTTTGGGGAAGAAATTTTTATTTAACAGGTAAAACTTCCTTGGCTTCTTTAGCAGGAAAATATAAAAATACAGGTAAGATATTTGATTATACAAATGATCTTTGTTACAACAATCATAGATACAATCAATTTAGAGGCGCTTATAACTTGCAATTTCTAATGGGGCCTTCCTATCAAAAAGCTTTTGAAAAGACAAGGATCGAATTCTTATTAGCTTATGAACTTAACTCTTGGTTTAACATATTAGAAGTTGTTAGAACTTCAGGAAAATCAATATTTTCTTATCCCTTCACTGAAGAGTTAGCAAACATAAATAATGGAGCTTTATTATTACATGGATTAACAGTTAAACTTAATATTGATTTTTAAAAAAGTTTTTTAATTAAAAAATAACTCAATAAAAATTCTTTTTTTTTGTATTATTAAAGCTTATATGGAAACTTTTTGTTTAAAAAAAAATAATTTACCCCATCATATAGCTATAATAATGGATGGAAATAGAAGATGGGCAAAAAAAAATAATTTAGAATATATAGAAGGGTATAAAAAAGGAGCAGCTAATTTAAAAAATATTTTAAAAGCTGCAATAAATATAAACATAAAAATTCTTACTGTATATGCTTTTTCTACAGAAAATTGGAATCGTTCTAATAAAGAGATAGATTCTCTTATGGATCTTTTTGAAACCTATCTAAACAAATATCTTAATTCTTTAAAAAAAGAAAATATAAAAATAAGAACGATAGGAGATATTTCTAAATGTTCAAAAAGGTTACAGTTAACCATTGAAAAGGCAAAAATAAAAACTAAAAATTGCAATAAAATAGAACTTGTTTTAGCTATAAATTATGGAGGAAGAAATGAGATTAAAAGAGCTATGTTAAAAATAATAGATGATTTAAAAAATAAAAAAATATCAAAAAAAAATATAGATGAAAAATTAATTTCTGATTACTTAGACACCTATTTTTGTAAAGATCCAGATCTTTTAATAAGAACAAGCGGTGAAAATAGGATAAGCAATTTTTTGCTTTGGCAAAGCTCTTATTCCGAATTTTACACAACACAAACTTTATGGCCAGATTTTACCAAAAATCATTTTTTCGATGCTATATCATATTATCAAAGTAAAAAAAGAAGATTTGGAAGGATATGAAAATTTTTAATTTTAAAGATTTAAAAAAAAGAGTATTAATCAGCATAATTCTTATATCTCTAATAATATTTTTACTCTATTTTCATAAAAATATTTTTATCATTCCTATTTTAATTGCAATAGTAACTCTTTTAACATCTTTTTCAATATTAGAATTTATAAAAATATCTAAACAAAAAAATATTTTTTTAAAAAAAATAATACTTATTCCAAGCTCTATTTTTTTAATACTTTCATTTTATCTTTTATCTAAAAATGAAAAATATAATCTTTTACCTTTCATCTTATTATTATTCATATTTATCCTACTTTTTTTATCTAGATTAAAAGAGATCTCAGGAACATTAGAATATTTAAGCATCTCTTTTTTTAGTTTAATATATATAGCATTTCCCTTAGGGTTAATCTTTCCCATTTTGTATTCTGAAAAAGGTATTATTTTTTTAATTTATACATTATTAATTACTAAATCTGCTGATATAGGAGCCTATTTTGGAGGAAGGATATTTGGGAAAAATATACTTTGTAAAGAAGTAAGTCCTAAAAAAACTTATGAAGGCGTTTTTTCTTCATTTATTTTTGCTATATCTATTGGAATAGTTTTCACTTTTTTTACAAAAGAGATAACGATATCACTTACGATTATTTTAAGCAGCATCTTAACTCTCTTTGCAATAATTGGTGATCTAATCGAATCCATAATAAAAAGAGATGTACAAATAAAAGATAGTAGCAATCTACCTGGCTTTGGCGGATTTTTAGATATGCTAGACTCTCTTTTATTAAATCTTCCCATAATCTACTTTTACATAAAGGTTTTCAGATGATTATAACAATAGATGGCCCAGCGGGAAGTGGTAAATCTACAATTTCTAAAGAGGTAGCTAATAGATTAAACTTCAAATTTTTTGATACTGGTGCAATATATCGTGCTGTCACTTGGTTTATATTAAAAAATAATTGTAAAGATGATGAAGAGATAAAAAAAATTTTAAAAAATTTTTCTTTCGATGTTCAAACAGATCCAGATGGTAATAAAAGATATTTTGTAAATAAACAAGATATTACTACAGAAATTAGAAAAAATAATATCAATAAAAAAGTTTCAGAGATAGCTTCAAAAGGATATATAAGAGAAAAAATTTTAACAATACAAAGAGACTTTTCAAAAAACCAAAATGCTATTTTCGAAGGAAGAGATATGTCTACTGTTGTTTTTCCCAATGCAGATATAAAATTTTTTTTAACAGCAAATATTAAAGTAAGAGCAAAAAGAAGATTTAAAGAATTACATAAAATAGATCCAAAAATATCCTATGAAGAAGTTTTAAACGATTTAAAAAAAAGAGATATAATTGACTCTACAAGAAAATACTCTCCATTAAAATGTCCTAAAGATGCTATATCAATAGACACCTCTTTTTTATCTTTTGATAAAGTAGTTAAAAAAATATTAAAAAAAATAAAAAAAATAGATACTCCACAATTTTTTAAAATGAAGCCTTTTTATGGTTTTATACTTTTTATTGTATGGGTGATATTTAAAACATTATATAGATTAAAAGTATATAAAAGTAAAAAAATTCCTAAAGGGTCCGCTATTATTGCTAGCAACCACCTGTCATATTATGATCCTATTGCTATCGCAGCCTCCTTCCCTGAGGAAGTATACTATTTAGCAAAAAAATCTCTTTTTAAAAAATTTTTCTTAGGATCTTTAATAACAAAATTAAATGCTTTGCCTATATCTCAAAATATTCCTAATATTTATTCAATAAAAACGATAATCAAAATTTTAAAAAAGGGAAAAAAAGTTATTCTTTTTCCAGAAGGAAAAAGATCAAAAGATGGAGAAATTCAAAAAATAATGCCTGGGATAGGTTATTTAGTATATCTATCTAAATGTTTAATAATTCCCACCTATATACACGGAACTCAAAAAATATGGGGAAGAAATAAAAAATTCCCTAAACTTTATGGAAAAATATCTTGTGTTTTCGGATCTCCAATATCTCCAGATTTTGAATTTATAAATAAAAAAGATTTTATAAATAAAATCACTAATAAACTAGAACAGTCCCTTAAAAACTTAAAAAAATGGTGCGATGAAGGTTTTAAAGGAGTACCTCCATAAAGATATTGAAAAAATCTTTTTTTTTTAATATATTAAAAAAATCTTTTTAGGAGTAAAAAATGGATTTAATAAAAGAATTAACAGATGAAGATTTTGAAAAGGAGATTTCACAAGGAATATTTTTAGTAGATTTTCATGCTACTTGGTGTGGTCCTTGTAGAATGCTATCTCCTATAATTGAGAATATTGCAAAACATTTTGAAAAAAAAATAAAAATTGGGAAACTAGACATTGATTCAGAACAAAAAACAGCTGCTAAATATCAAGTAACTTCTGTCCCAACTTTAATACTTTTTGAAAATGGAAAAGAGAAAAATAGGTTGATTGGATTAAGAAATTTTGATGAGATAAAAGAACTTGTATCCTCTTTATTATGATAGGAAGAATAATTTTTTGGACAATTTTTTTTTTAATAATAGGAGGAGTTATAATCCATTTTCAATGGAATAGCTCTGTGTTATTAAAATGGATTGGAAATCTTCCGGGGGATTTTATTTTAAAAATGAGAGATAAGATAATCTACTTTCCAATATCTTCAGCCCTACTTTTATCCTCTTCAATATCTTTAATCTTATCTCTTATTTTTAAAAAGGAAGAATAAAATTGATTTCTTAATTTTAACTACTAATCCATTATAAAATTTTGCTGTCTAAGAGCTTCATAAAGCACAATAGAAACAGCATTTGCTAAATTCAAACATCTAGAATTTTTTTTCATAGGGATAGAAAAAAATCTATCTTCCCATCTATTTTTAAAATTTTTTGGCAGTCCTTTAGTTTCAGACCCAAAAATAAGAATAGCATCTCTTGAATATTTTATTTCAGTATATATTTTATCAACTTTACTGGAAAAAAAATAAAAAGGATTTTTTGTTTCTAACAAAAAAGAAAAAAGATCATCTATCTGTTTAAAAGCTATTTCATTAAAATAATCAATACTACTCCTTTTTAATTTTCTAGAAGAAATAGAAAATCCTAAAGGTTTTACCAATATTAGCTCTGTATTTGTAAGAAAACATGTTCTCAAAATATTACCAGTATTTTGAGGAATTTCTGGTTGAAATAATATGATTTTCATCTTATTTTTTTTTCAAAAACAAATTGTTTTAACTGCCCAATTTGACTACTATCAGCCTTAATAATTTCAACTTCAAGCATTAAAACATTTGAAAAGGAATTGCTTATCGGAGTATGGATAAAAATTTTTCTTACTTCCTTTTCTTTCATGCCCAATATTGCTTGAGATAACTCAGGATTAATTTCATCTAATGTTAAAACCATCTCTTCCTCTAAAAAAAAGCTTCTATCCAATAATCTTCCTTTTATTTTAACTAAAGGAGAAAAATATTTTTGAACTTTTTCTCCTTTTCCTTTTTGTACAATTTGATATTGCAGAGAATCTTGAATAATATCTTTGTTTTTAAAAAAATCTAATGCTGTTTGTAAATTTTTCTCATAAGAAAAAATTACTTTTCCTAAGATAATAAAAAAAACAAAAAATTTTAATCCCATTGCATCTCTTTATACTGAGTTTTTATTTTTAAAATATCTAACTGCTCTTTATCTGGCTTAGAAGGAGCTCTTAACATTAAGTCACATGCTTTTTGAGTTTTAGGAAATGCTATCACATCTCTTATATCCTCCGTTTTTGCTAAAAGCATAATAACTCTATCCAATCCTATAGCTATTCCTAAATGAGGAGGTGTGCCATATTTTAAAGCTTCAAGAAAATATCCAAATTTTTTCTCTCGATCTTCTTTCGATAATTTTAATATTTGAAATATCTTTTCTTGAAGGTTGCTATCATGAATACGTTGAGAACCAGAAGCTATCTCATATCCATTAACTACAAGATCATAGGATAATGATCTCACCTTTAAAAGATCCTTATCTAAAAGATCAATATCTTCTAAATTAGGACTAGTAAAGGGATGGTGTTCACTTTTTATCTCTTCCGTTTTTGAATCTTTAGAAAAAAGAGGAAAATCTGTAATCCATAAAAAATTGTAAATAGAAGAAATAAGCTCTCTTTCTTTCGCTATTTTTCTTCTTAAATGGTCCAATCCTTGATTTAACATTTTCTCTTCTTGAGAAGCAAAAATAATGATATCCTGTTTATTCAATTTAAATTTCAATTCCATCTCTTTTATTAATTCATTAGAGAAAAATTTTAAAATATTTTGATTTCTTTCACCTATCCATCCAAATTTTAAAATTCCAAAATTAGTTAAAAACTCTTTATATTTATCTATTTTTTTTCTAGATATATCTTCTGCTCCTTTTATACAAAATCCTTTAATCTTTTTACCTTTTTTTAATTCCTCTTTAAAAAAATCGAAATTAGATCTTTTTATATATTCTTCTAAATCAATAAATTCCATTTTAAAACGGGTATCGGGTTTATCTGTTCCATATCTTTCCATGCTTTCTTTATAAGTCATTTTTATAAAGGGTGTTTTTATCTCTTTATTTAAACATGTTTTAAAAACAATTTTAAAAAGATCTTCGATAATTTTAAAAAGATCTTCTTCTTTCAAAAAACTCATCTCTATATCTACCTGAGAAAACTCAGGTTGTCTATCAGCTCTTAAATCTTCATCTCTAAAACATTTTGCTATCTGAAAATATCTATCTAATCCTCCAATCATAAGGATCTGTTTAAAAAGTTGAGGAGACTGAGGAAGAGCATAAAAATTACCTGGGTATATTCTAGAAGGAACTAAATAATCTCTAGCTCCTTCAGGAGTAGATTTAGATAAAATAGGAGTTTCTATTTCTATAAATTTTTTTTCATTTAAAAAATTTCTAATAGCTAATATGGCTTTATGTCTTAAATGAAGATTATCTATAATCTTTTGTCTTCTCATTTCTAAATATCTATATTTTAATCTAGTATCCTCTTTTATTTCAGTTGGTTCAAATATCAAAAAAGGAGTTTTTTTTGCTTTAGACAATATTTTAATATCCTCAACTTGAATTTCAATATCACCAGTTTTTCTTTTAGGATTTGGATCTTTTCTTTTAACAACTCTTCCCATTACAGATATAACATCTTCTAATCCTACCTGTTCAGCTTTTTTTATATTTTGTAATGAGGTATCAAAAAGAATCTGGGTTATTCCAAATTTATCTCTTAAATCCACAAATATCAATTTTCCTAAATCTCTTCTTTTATTCACCCATCCAGATAAAACAACTTTTTTATCTATATGAGAGCTGTTTAACTCCCCACAAGTATGAGTTCTTCTATAATCAAACATATTTTCCCCATAATTTTTTTATATGTTCTATTAACTCTTCTAGATTAATTTTTTTTTGTTCTTTTTTCTCCATCTCTTTTATCATAACTACATTAGAAGCTATCTCATCAGGGCCAATAATAACAACATATTTAACATCTAATGAATCTGCTATTTTTAAAGCTTTTTGCAATTTTTTAATTTTAAAAGATATTAAAACAGGTATTTTTAATTTTCTAATCTTACTAACTAATTTAAAACATAACTCTTTAGACTTTTCATCTAAAGCTATAAAATACAAAAATCTTTTCTCCATTTTTTCATATTCAACTTGTTGTTTTAAAATTGTTTCAATAATCCTCTCTATACCTGTACCAAATCCAACAGCTGATAAATCAGGGCCATTAAAATTTTTTATCAACCCATCATATCTACCTCCTCCTCCAATAGAATTTTGAGCTCCTAATGATGTTGAGGTAACTTCAAAAACAATATGGGTATAATAATCTAACCCTCTTACTAACCTATCATTTATAAGATAAGAAATATCTATTTTGTCGAGTAATGATAAAAGATTTTCAAAATGTTTTTTTGAATTTTCATTTAAAAAATTTAAAATTGAAGGAGCATCTTTTATCAATAAAATATCCTCTTCCTTTTTAGAATCTAATATTCTAAGAGGATTTTTTTCATATCTTTCTCTACTATCTTTTGATAGTTTTAAAATTTTTGGTTTTAAAAATTTTAAAAGCTCTTGCTTATAATTTTTTCTAGATTCAATATCTCCAACAGAATTTATATTTAAAACAAAATCTTTAATTCCTATATTTTTATAAAAACTAACTATCAACTCGATAACTTCTGCATCAGCAAAAAAGGATTCTTCTCCTATAAATTCTATTCCAAACTGATGATGCTGTCTATACCTACCTTTTTGTGGTCTATCATATCTAAACATAGGAGCTATATAATAAAATTTATAAGGAAGATTTATTGTATAAAGTTTTTTTTCTACAAAAGCTCTTATAAATCCTGCAGTACCTTCAGGTCTTAATGTCATAGATCTATTGCTTTTATCAAAAAAGGTATACATCTCTTTTGTAACGATATCTGATGTCTCTCCAACACCTCTTATAAAGACTTCTGTTCTTTCAAAAATAGGAGTCCTAGCTTCTTGAAATCCAAAAATACTAGAGATCTCTTTTGCTTTTTTTTCTACAAATTGCCATATATTAGATTGAAATCTTTCATCTACTCCAAAGGGAAGTATATCGAAAAGACCTCGTGGAATTTGAAAATACATAACAAGCCTGTTTGCTAATAAATATATATAGAAGATATTTTTTTGCAAAATAAAACTAAACTTTTTGCAGCAATTCCCGGAAAAATTACATGAAAAAATATTTTTTATGAAATTATAGTCTTGACATACTCCAACGACTAAAGTCAGTTGGATTTTGGATTCAAACAATATTCGCCTGAAGAATCAGGTCTTACAATATCTAGCCCAAGAGAAGATGCCCCTTCTCTTAAATTATTTATAGCTGCATTAACATCTCTAT